>VHDF01000121.1 GCA_016871495.1 Verrucomicrobiota bacterium
AACACGGCGGAGGGGTCGCCTGTCCCGGTCCAGCCGAACTCGATTTGGAAGCGGCTGCGATCGGTGCGCGGTGAGTTGGCCCCATGGCTGATGGTGAGAGGGCGAAGCGCGGCCTGATGGGTCCGATTTGCGTAGAGGAAGGCGGCGCCTTTGGGGGCGCAAATCCATTTATGGCAATTGCCGGTGTAGTAGGCGGCTCCCAGTTGGGAAAGATTCAAGGGTATCATTCCCGGCGCGTGCGCGCCATCGACCAGCACATCGACGTTGCGCTCGCGAAGGCGACGAGTGAGTTCGGCCACGGGGAGGATCATCCCCGTTTGGCTGGTGACGTGGTCGATCAGCGCGAGTCTTGACCGAGAGGTGACACGCTCCATCACGCGCTCGACGATTTCATCCGGCGAGGAAATGGGGAACGGAATCGGGACGACAACCGGAACGGCCCCGGAGCGCTCTGCGGCGAAGTCCAGCGCATTGCGGCAGGCGTTGTATTCGTGGTCGGTGACAAGGATTTCCTCCCCGGGAGCGAACGACAGAGATCGAAGCACGGTGTTCACACCCGTGATGGCGTTGGGCACGAAGACCAAGTCTTCACGGTCGCATCCGACATATTCACTGAGGGCGGCGCGAGCGGAATTCAGCCGGCCTTCGAGTTCGCGCACCAGGAAGGTGACGGGCTCGCGTTCCAACTGCCGGCGGTATTCGGTTTGCCGGTCGAGCACGGCGATGGGGCAACTGCCGAACGAGCCGTGGTTGAGAAACACGATTTCGGGATCGAGTGGCCAAAGAGCAGGGGAAGCGGCCGGGGCCGAGAGTTCAGATTCGAAATCGGCATGGTTCATCCGGCGTGATTCTGGGCGACAAAGTCGGTTCCGGCCAGATTCCTTCTGCCTCGAGGTTGCTGCGGTCGGAGGACGGACAGGAATCGGCCAACGGACACGCGCCGGTCGGCTGTTCCGGATGCGCGAGCGATTCACGGGATTGAGGTTGGGTGGAAATCATTTTCTTTCCGCCGTTCAACGCATGCCTTTTCTTTTTGTCCGCGGGGCTTAATCTCCCGGGAAGTAATCATGTCCAACACTTCCTACTTCGCGATCCTGGATCGATGGCGCCAGGAGCCCGCCCCGTTGCTGCCTGTCCTGCATGCTTGCCAAGAGCTCGATGGATACTTGAGCGAAGAGGCTTTGAAAGCGGTGTCCAGCGGACTGGACATACCTCTCGCGGAGCTTTACGGGACCGTGACGTTCTATCATCACTTTTCGCTGGAACCTGGTGGACTGAAGGTGCCACGCGTGTGCACGGGCAACGTCTGTGTTCATCGCGGGGGCACCGAGTGGCTGGAAAGGTTGCGGCCCGAGGGGGCTGTTCCCATGCCATGCGCGGGTCGTTGCGATGAACCGGTTCCCATTCTAAGAAGCGACCGGCAATGGGTCGGCGGATCTGAAGGCAAGTTGGAATCGAAATCGTCGCCCCTGCCGGTGCCCAATCCCGGCGGGGTGGAGGAATGCATTTTCGCGCATATTCGAAAGCCCGGAAGGGCCACCTTGAAGGGATACCGAGAGACCGGGGGATACGAAGCACTGTTGAGCACGCTCCGAGAGAAGTCGCCCTTGGAACTCGTGGCACTGATCATCGAGAGCAAGCTTGCCGGTCGAGGAGGGGCGGGCTTCCCCACGGGATTGAAATGGAAAGCGGTGGCGGAAGCTCCGGGACAGCCGAAGAGCATCGTGTGCAACGCAGACGAAGGAGAGCCTGGATGCTTCAAGGACCGGGCGATCATGGATTACGATCCGCATGCGGTGATCGAGGGCATGGTTTTGGCGGGTTATGCCACGGGAGCTCCGCGGGGATTCATCTATTTGCGTTACGAGTATCCGGAGACCTATCGGATTTTGGAGCGAGCTTTGGATGAAGCGGAGCAAGCAGGAATGTTGGGGCAGGGGATTGGTGGCACGCAGTTTGGGTTTAAGATTTATCTGCGTCGTGGAGCAGGGGCCTACATCTGTGGCGAAGAAGGTTCGTTGTTGAACAGTCTCGAAGGGAAACATCCTTTTCCGCGCAATAAACCGCCGTTTCCGGTCACGCATGGGTTCGAGAATCTGCCGACGGTCGTGAACAATGTGGAAACCCTTGCTTCGATCGCTCCCATTGTCAGCCGAGGCGCCGAATGGTATCGCGGGCTGGGGCTGAACGGGCACGCGGGCACCAAATTGATCAGTTTGTCGGGTGACATTCAAAGGCCCGGGAATTACGAAGTGCCCATCGGCTTGCCCCTGCGCACGCTGCTCCACGAATGGGCGGGAGGTCCGCGTCCGGGTCGAACGATTCAAGCCGTCACCATGGCAGGTTTGAGTGGTGGTTTTTTGGCGGGGAACGCGCTGGACGTCACCTTGGACGAGCCGGGCATTCGAGCTCAAGGGTCGTTCCTGGGGGCCGGAGGGATCATCGTGTTCGATGACAGCCGGGACATGGTGGAAGCGGCGAAAGGAGCGATGGAGTTTTTCGCCCATGAAAGCTGCGGCAAATGCTTTCCATGCCGCATCGGCACGCAACGACTGTCCGAGCGACTGGGGCATGAGGCGGGCCCGTTGAATCTGGAAGCTTGGCTGGAGGAAGTTCGGGATATTGGGGCAACGATGAGGGCCACGAGCGCGTGCGGCCTGGGCATGGCCGCGCCCTTTGTCACGGACAGTTTGATCAAGCATTTTCCAGGTCAAGTCGCGGCGAGGTGGCCGGGTGAGAAATAGTCTGCAATCGCTCAGCGTTCGCTCATCTGACTGGACGGGCAGGGCCTTGGAGGTCATTGCGTCTCGATCTGTTCCTCCAGGTGTTTGAGAAAGCAAAAGCCCTGTCCAGCGTGTGCCAGACAGGGCTTTTCAGATTGGTTGCGGGGGCAGGATTTGAACCTGCGGCCTTCAGGTTATGAGCCTGACGAGCTACCGGGCTGCTCCACCCCGCGGTAAAAGCGGAGGAAAAGAATCCTTTGAACCCTTGGATTAAACAAGAGAAAAATGATTCTTGATTTAGAGTTGGCTTGGGCACGATATTCGCGGCCTTGCCGGTCGGCTGGGTAGCTCAGTCGGTAGAGCAGAGGACTGAAAATCCTTGTGTCGGCGGTTCGATTCCGCCCCCAGCCACCACTTTCATCTTCCTCAAGGAATAGCGCTTTTGCATTCGTCCATTCTGGTTAGCATGAAGAATGGCGGTGCATCCCGATGTTGCCGGTGATGCAGGTAGGGCGCGTCCGTCCCGGCGCGCCGCCGGAGCATGATGTTTTGCATCCCGTGGGCGGCGGGCGGGGACAGGCCCGCCCTACCAACAACATCGGGATATACGGGAAGAATGGCCATGGACGTTAAAGCGGCAATTGATCAGCATCGATCTATCGCAAGGTTTTAAGCGGCAAAGGCTTTTCTCAAGGTTTGATGGATCACCCTGCGGAACCACCTCAAGTTTCGGCAGAACTTCGACGCTCAAGCTTTGGCGCATCTCAACGGTGCTGAATTGCCGTTTCCGGGATCAGGGGTTGGCCGGGCAAAGCAGGGAGGACCCCGCCTCAAGAGTTCGCAGGAGAAGTGGATTTCTTGCCGGCGTTGGTCTTATGGCGCTTCGCGATAGCGCCAGGTCACCGAGCCTTGGAATTCCACGGCATTGAACGCGCCGATGTAACGAAAGCCTGCGAAGAACAGTGTTAGACTGGCCGCTGGTTTGCCGGTTTCGGTGTCGCGAAAGACCACCGGCGCAATCGACTTCTCCAGCGGACGGGCCAGCCGTTGATAAATGTTTTCGGACCCGCTTCGCCTCAGAAATCGGTAGCCTGCAAAAGCATCTGTATCCCTCTGCTCACTGGTTGAATCTTCGATTTGGCCCAGCTAACAGGGCGATCGTGTCGTGCTCGTCCGAGTCTCTTGGGGTGAGGTGCCGTTGTCCGCCGCGATTCGCATCCTCCGCTGCCGGCTTGAAAGTGAATGTCTGAAAGTCTTGCTGATGGGACGTAAACCTCGCCCGGCCTTCCCGGGCGGCTATGCCCGCGGGTGATGACGTGTCCACAGACATCCGCAAATCGAAATCCCGGAAGTGCGACTTGGTGTACTCTCCTGCAGTCTGAGCGACCACTCCGTAGGCCTCCATCAGGTAGGTTTCGCCCACCTGGACCGTCACCTCGGTCACTTGATCGGTCAATGCGAACTGCCTCGCCGGCATGAGGGGCGTCTCCATCCAGTCGGGAACAAGGTTTCGTCCAATTGATTCATCAGCTCGCCCCGTCATTGACTTTGGAGGACGGGTCGCGCGTGCCCAGAAACATTCCGCAATGGCCCGGGATCCAGCCGCGATGGCCCAGCACCGCGTCGGAAGTAAGGGTGTAAATGAGGTCTCCTTTCTTCAGATACTGCCCGGGAATATCAAAAACGATTTCCTCCTGCAGCCGGCGGGAAAGAACGCTGAACACGTAAAAATGTTCCACCGGCACTCGTAAGGTTCGGGTCGCGCTCTCGAAAACCACATTCGTCAAGCGACGCAGGCGGCTCTGTTCCACCCCGGATCGGACGAGTTCATTGGCCGGGCTGATGGAGTACACCTCGACCAGCCTCGGGTCCGTGATTCCCTCGGGCAGTTGCACCTGGAGCGTGGCGGGTTGTTGGAACTTCAAACCCGCAGGGGACATCACGATATCTGTGGAAAAGGGTAGTTCCGGATGGGGTGAATGCGCCAACTCGGTCACCTCGATGCGCGTATCTTGCGCCAGAACCCTTGGTGGCACGGTCAAGTTGGTCGTGCCCTCCGCGGTGGCCAACGTTCCGCCCTCGGCCGCAGTGACCATCGCGCCTCTGACGCGGCTGACCGATCCACCCGAGCGCAAGCGAAAGAATCGAGCGCCCCCCGCCACCGTCACAGTCATGGCGGTCAACTCCCCGGTCGGCAGTTGGGAGTTGGATTCGATCGTCCACGTCACCGGCGGATCCAAACCGGGAGCGGACTCGACCTCGAAAAGCCCGCCGCGTGCCGGCCATGCCAAGATCACACGATCTCCCTGCCGGACGGCGCTCAAACTGGCGGGCAGCGTGGAACTGACAACGAACCCGAACGGTTCGCTGATGGCCGAGCCCGCCCGGACACGGACAGAAACCGTTCCGGGTGTAAGGCCGCTCGGAACGGCAAAGAAAATCTCTGTCACGCTCCAACGAAGCACCGTCGCACTTGGCCAATCTTCACCATGTTCGACTTCGTTTTAAGCCAAAAAACTCCACCGGGCCGGGGTGCGGAATGGTGAGTAACTTCAGAGTCAAGTTAGTCGGGAGGTGTCAAGAAGAGTCGAGATTGGCACGGCCCCCATCCGGATCGGAGGAGCAACCGTCCGAATCACCGCGGCACGATGAACTCGACACCTTCTTTGCGGCCTTCGCGTCCTTTGCGTGAGGGAATGCAAAAGACCTTGCACCCAACCCGAAACGCGGCACGATGGAAATCCGCGTGATCTCGGGATAGGATTCGAGATCTCGGTACCCAAAAAACTTCTTCCTCGCCCTGCGAAGCATGAGCGGGGAGAGGGCCGAGGAGAGGGGTAGCTTGAGAATGCCCCTCTCTCCGGCTCTCTCCCCGCTCGTGCCTCGCGGGGCGAGAGGAAAAATGGTGTGGTGCCCGTGCTGTGCGAACGGCCTGTCAATAAATTACACTTTGCTAGGTCACACTGGGCATGAGACGCTCCGAACAATCAGTCATTGAAGATGAATGACCAGTCCTTGCCGCGCTGGAAGTCCGGTTTATCGGTGGTTGCCTGCGAAAACCCGACGTGGCTGTCGACGAAAAGGATGTTAGCCATGCCGAGCCGTTTTTTGTCGTGCCAGAACATTCGCTGAAACACCGCCTTCCTCGCCCCGTATTCGAAGTAACAGTTGAAGGCGAAGTCATTGGCCAGGACCACGCGGCTGGGACTCCGCACGTCGGAGGCTTTCTTGTTCATCAGACCCTTGACGCCGTCATTGTTGTTGGCGCTGCAATTGTAAAAGTAGCTGCTGCCGTCCTGGTCGAAGACAGTCGGCTTCAAATCCTTGGCCCAATGTCCCTTCAGAGCGCCCCGGTCGCTTGGACAGAGGAACGCCAGGGCCGCTCCGGCTTCGTTGGTCGCCACGGCGCCGTTCTTCACGATATAAGGATTGAGCATGCGCAACTGGCTTCCGGTCACCTCGGCCTGGATACCCATTTTGCCGCCCCAGGAATAGTAGGTCCAATCGATGCCCTTCGAGTTCGATGGAAACCTGTCATTGTTGTCATCGAGATACATGGCGCAGGCGATCCCCTGTTGGCGCAGATTGGAAACGCACTTGGTTCTGTTGCCACGCTCCTTGGCTTTGGAAAGCGCGGGCAGAAGCATCCCTGCCAGGATCGCGATGATCGCAATGACCACCAGCAGTTCAATCAAAGTGAAGCCGCGTTGGCATTGAATTGTTCTCATGAAGATCCATTCATGACTCGTGAGAGGATTCTTGGGTTGGACGAGACGGACTTGATGAATGCAGCTTGGACATCCACCTTCCAAGCGATCGAGCCTGCTTCGAAGATCGCAGCGGGGGAGTTCATGGCGTCATGTCCTCACAGAGGCGGTCGGGCAATGCATGACTGATCGGAATGTGCTCTCTCAAAGCGTTTCGACTATGCTGGCCCGGAGGAATTCGGGCAATAGGATTGTTCCTCTGAACCGAGTGGATGTCAGCGGTCCAAATGGATGACCCACCCTGGCCGACATGTTTCCTTCAATTCACTCCCTCTTCACGCTGTTTCGGAATGATCTAAAGAAAACATGCCTCCTTTTGCCAGGATGATTGACGGATCGTTCCTTTCGAGCCCAGACGGGTCAAATCGATTCGACCGCTGGCAAGCGGTTTACGATTACCTCAGCACCAAGGTTTCGGATGTTTGTCAGGATCAGTTCCTTTTTGGAATCGCACGCACTCGAGAGCTCTGCCCTGAGAGAACCTCTCGGCCCAACCACGTCGTTAAGCTGTCCACGATGAGGCGCCGTGAACGGCGCGCTCCGGAGGTCACGGCTTCACGCCGGGTTCGAACCATCAGCGGAACCACCGAAGTTCATAAAGACAACGAAGAGGCAGATGGGGCAAGATTTCGATAGTCTCCGAGATCGCTGTCCCCAAAGAACTTTCTCCACGACGTTTTCTTTGCGTCCTTCGCGGCCTTTGCGTGAGGAAAAGCAAGATCCCCACACCCAATCCGTAAGGCGCGCGATGGAAAGCAGCGTGATCTCGGGATAAGATTCGAGATCTCGGTCCCCAAAGAACTTCTTCCTTTCCCTGCGAAGAATGCGCGGTTCGATTCCCTGCTCGACCTCCTTGAGGCGCAGAACATCGGCGCGAACGTCAACGACGCCATGCGCGACATCGAGAAGTTCCTCGATCAGGATATCAACCTCAGCCCACAGGCCGCCGACGACCTGCTGGCGCTCGACCACCACAGTATGGGCACGATGTTCGAGGAACTCGTCCGCCGCTTCGACGAGGGGAACAACGAGGAAGCCGGCGAACACTGGACGCCCCGCGACACCGTCCGGCTCATGGCCAACCTCATGTTCCTGCCCGTGGCCGACCGCATCGATCGAGACGGTCTTCGCGGAGAACGCACTTGGTCAAGGAGAGGAGCCACGGAAACGTGTCCTGCACCACGTCCCCACCGTTGTCATTGCCAGATGACCGGCCGTGAAGCCAATCGGCGGGACCTCAAGGTCACAGCCACGTGGGCCGATGGTCATCCGGAACGACGCGGAGAATCTCGATACGAGTGGACTCCTTCCCAAACGACATCCTCCACCGATCTTCGAGTTCACCGCGATTCCTTGGAAATGACCCAGACATTGATATCGCCGAAAGACATGGCGTGGGGACCAATGACCCATTCACCCGATTCGGGAGCGTAGGTCATGGTCTTCTCCCAGCTTTCGTTGAGTACCTCCGCGGGTCGCGAATTTTGGTTGGCCAGTTTCAATCCCTTCAGACGCAGCGTGACATCCTTGAAGACACCGCTGTTGTCACTGACGACCAGGTAGTAGTTCTTCTCGTCCTCGAGTGCCAGCGTGGTAATGTCGGCCACGGCGTCGGTCAGGAAGTCGCGGGTGATTCCTTCATGGTTATGGCGCACCGTGAACGGAGGATTCTCGTAACTCTGTTCGAAGGCGGGGAGCAACGTGCGAAGCTCATGATAAAGCCGACCGACATTGGCGTCGATGGTTGGCGAGGGGGGAAAGCCCGGCCAGTGAATCCAATGGAACACACCCCACGCCCCCGTGGTCAGCGACGAATACGCCATGTAGCGAGACTCTTCATACAGTGGCGTCCGCCAGACTGGATTGCCTTTGCCATCGGTGAAGGCTTGACCAACCCCTTGCATGCATGGCGCGGGGTTCTTGAGATGCGGATGATCTTTCAAGGCGTTCGCGCCATGCGCCATCGACCAGGCCATCATGAGCGGGCCCCAATCGCCGCGATGTCCAAAGTAGGCCTGCTCGACGTCGAGCGGATAGCGGTCGATTTGAAACGACTCCAGGCTCGGCAAGAAGTCCGTCCACGTTGAAAGGGGCACGAGGTTGAAAACGACGGAGATCATGCGATGCGGATTCGGATCCCACTCCCGCAACTCTTGACGCGCCCGCATGAAACTGTCCACGAAGTGTTGCACGGACCGCCGCTCCTCGACCCCGATTCCAGCTCCCACGCGATACTCCGGTTCGTCATACAGTTGATAGCCAAACAGGGCTGGGTGGTTACGGATGGCCTTCACCCACTGTCGTAGCCATTCGATCGCCACCGCGTTGTTATCCGCTTGGGATTCCTGAAGGTTACCCGCTTGGATCAGTACGCGAATGTTGCGTTTGTGTGCCTGGTCGAGAAACCCCACCATCTTTGGCGTGAGACTCTTGAACTCCTCCTCGGTCTCAACATCGGAGTAGCTTTCGACCACGAGAATCAAGTTGGCTCCCTGCCGTTTCAGTTCATCGAGGTCTGCTTCGTTGCTCGTGTGGCTGAACCAGGCCAGGGGAAAGAACGGTTTTCCGTTTTGGGGATCACGCCACGGGCGCCGGGGAAAGTCGACCACGGCCGACTCGGTCGCCAGCAACTTCGGCTCGGGCACGGGAACTGGGAAACCGGGAACCGCGGCTGCGATGCGGATGCCGACAGCATTCTCGTCGGACATGGACGTCCAGGCTCGATTCGGGGTGGGGACGTTCAGTCCCGCGTCGTCGCTGTTGAAGGCTCCACCACGCAGCGAACGCAACAAGGGAGGGTTCAATCCTTCCGTCCATTCCGCCAGATTGCCCGCTTGATCGAGTGTTCCGTAGGCGCTCAAGGCGCGGGGGAACGAACCGACCTCCAGAAGAAAGTAGGGGTCCAGGTAGCTAACCGTGTAGTAATTAGCCGCATTGGCGGAAGCCTTCACGCGGCTCGGTTTTGTGTCGCTGCGAGTTGGATACTTCCAATAGCCCGGGCCCCCTGGTTTCTTGGGGTCGTAATAGGCGGCCTTGTACCACTCGTCCTCCGTCGGCACAAAAAACTTCGCTCCTGGGTTGCGTTGAATTCGGCGGCCATCGCGCCCATTGTAACCGTTGAGTGTATACGCGCCGGTCTCGGTGTCCCCATCACCTTGTCCGTTGTGGAGCCAATTGCAGAATCGACACGCATCGAGAAAACTAGCGTAGTTCACGGGGCGATTGGCGAACTCCGGCGAAACCGTATGCACAAAGCTCCCCACCTTGCCCGCGCGGCGAATATCGCAGCGGGGGTCATTGTCTGCCCCGTCCTCCCGAGACATGTTCTCGGACCACAGGCCACTTTCGCTTGGATCGGCCAGGCCTTTGGCATTCAAGAACTCGACCCACTGCGCGGCCGTCGTCTCGTACTTGCTGATGCGATACCGATAGGGAACGGCGCCAAACCCATTCTTGTCCGGCGCGTTTCCCGGATCGCCCACTTCCACGAACTCGAGACTCTTCAAGCCCGCGGGCATCTGAAAGACATCCGCCCGCAGCGGAGCGACCACTCCCAAAGCGATGTACACGGTCAGCAACGATGTCGTTTTCAGTGTCAGGTTCCTCATGTTGGCAAACGGTGATCTGGGTAAAGTGATAACGAGAGCTCGATATTGATTAGAAGTCTCGTCGAAGCGGGCGCGCGTTTCAAGGGGTTGGATAGGGTTTGGACGGGGTGGAGTTGGTGGCCGCGCGGGGGTTGTTTAGCCCGCATATTTCATGCACGGGACGCCCGGTGACGACACCGGGCCTACAAACACGGAGGCAGTCGCGATGGTAGGCCGCGTGCCCTCACGCGGCGTACTGTCGCGGATTCAAGCTCAGCATGAAATATCCGGGTTAGCGCTTGGGGACGGGCGAGATCGGTACTTCGGCGCACGTTCTCGCCGCCCGCGAAAACGTCGACGCTTCGACCCAGAACGGGTGCTGGCCGTGCACACGGAGAAACTCGCCCTGCCAGGGTTGCGGCATGCGAGTTGCAGGCCCCAAAGGAGCTGTCCAAGCCGAGCGCAACCTTGTTGGGGTTGGGACAGGTGGGGAGCTTGTTCCCCGGGGTAGCCCCGCCTCCGCGGGCCAACCCCGGGCTGGGGGACAGAACGCCGTCGGCGTTCCCGCTCTGCCCCGAACGACCGGGGTCTGCGACGGCGAGCGCTTGCGCCACGCCTGGAAGCCGGGGCTGATCTGCCGTTCGCAGCACCCAATGCCTCAACGTGGCCCTCATACCTCGTGCGAAGCCCGCCAGATAACTCAAGATTTCTGTCCGCAGCGAATGCATGTTCGGTCACACCGGGAGGTCGGATGGCTCTCACGGAGGCACAGAGATACGGAGAGAAAGCATCCGAAGCACCTTTCCTGCACGGGGTCACCGGTTCGAGCATGCTTCGCCATCTTCCTGGCGCCGTGAACGGCGCGCTCCGGAGGTCACGGCTTCAAGGCGGGTTCAAACCATCAGCGGAATCATAGCAATTCAGGAAGACAACGAAGAGAGAAATGGGGCGAGATTGGGATAATCTCCGAGATCGCTGTCCCCGGAGAACTTTCCCCTCGACGTGTTCTCTGCGTCCTTCGCGTTCTTTGCGTGAGGAAAAGCAAGATCCTCGCACCCAACCCGTAACGCGGCGCGATGGAAACCATCGTGATCTCGGGATAGGATTCGAG
>VHDF01000122.1 GCA_016871495.1 Verrucomicrobiota bacterium
AATGCCGGCTTGGCGATCTTCCGAGCCGAGGTGTTACCCTAAAAACAGAAATTGATCAGCATCAGGAATCCCAACGGGATTCCGTCGCCGTGGGCATCGCCCATTCCGTGGCCCATTGAGAAAAACAGGCCTCGTGCTTCTTCATGTCTTTCTCATCCAGGCCTTGGCAAATCTTCACCACTTTCAACGGTGCATCCCGATGTTGCCGGTGATGCAGGTAGGGCGCGTCCGTCCCGGCGCGCCGCCGGAGCATGATGTTTTGCATCCCGTGGGCGGCGGGCTGGGACAGGCCCGCCCTACCAACAACATCGGGATACACGGCACGTTCAACGGCCGTTTCAATTAAAAGAACTCCGCCGGTCCGGGGTGCGGAACGGTGAGTAACTTCAGCATCAAGTCAGTCGGGAAGGTTACCTTTCGAGTAGGAATCGAGGCGGCGCGGTTGGGCGGAGGTTCATCGAGCCACGGGGCTCCCGGTGATTTCAGCGCGCAAAAACGGCCCTGGCCTCCTCGTCGGCATTGGAACGTTTGCGGGGCAGCAGCGTGTAGCGAGTGGTGAATTCCAGGCTCTGCCCTTTCTTGAGAGTCTTTAGCGGGCCGAGCAATTCCAGCTCCACGTAGGCCAGGGGGTCTGGATTGGTGTAAATCTCCGCGCTGCTGCCCTGGTCTGGAAACTCTCCGCCGCCGCGTCGAGGCCCCTCGATGAGCATCATGTCGCGGCGTCCGATCCACAGCAACGCCGACGCGTCATTGCCGATTTTCGTGCTGGCCAAGCGGTGGCGTGACATCACCAGGAGGTTTCCCAGGCGGAGCAACCCTTGCGGCGCCTGATCCGATTGACGGTTGAACCCTTCAGGAAAGATCGACCTGCCCGGCACAGGCATGACCGCGAGTTCTGGATCCCTCAGTTGCGTAATGATCCATACCCCGGTCTTGACGGGATCTCCCTCGACTTTCTCGTAACGCGTTCGAATGGACAGGCGGACCTCACCCTCGGCCAAAGTGAGTGAGCGGATGACGCGGATGCCGTAGTGCGGATCGACGGCGGAAGTGAGGGTGATCCTTCCCCGCTTCTCATCGATGCTGGCGGAAGCCGGCATGGAATCGAAAGCCTTCGGGGGGGGCCAAGCCCGTCCGGTTTGCACGTTCCAATCCGCCTGAGGGGCCGGCCAGGTCTTGTCGCCACCGAAGTTGATCCATTCCTTCGCATGAGGATCGGGGTGGGCGCCATCCAGGGCGCGATTCTCCCAGAACGGTCCGTCCACCTCGCCGACGCGGCGGAACTGCATCACCCTTCCGATCGCGGGAACCACGACGGCTTCGGCATATCCGTTGGCGAGAATGAGCGCTTCGGTCCATCCGTGATAAGACGTTTGCGTGATGCGTGCTACCGGTGAGGAACGGAGGAAAGGCTGGCCGAGAGCGGCCGCGGGTGCGAGGAGGGAACAAATCCAGAGCCACGCGAGGAGGCCGGAAGGGGAGGGGTGAGGGATCATGTCAGGCGCAAACTAGATCACGCGGGCTCCGGTGCAAGCGGGAAAGGGGCGTGAGCCGGCGGGCGGGCATCCCGATGGGGTCTGTCCTGTGGTGCAGGCGGCCCAGCCTGCCGTATCGCCGACGGCCCGTCGGCCCGGCGGGTGAAGAACGAGGCCCTTCCATGTACTCCACGCGCCGGGTTCCCTTCGTCGCCCCGCAGGCTGGGCCGCCTGCGCCACCGCAGACAGGGCTGTCTGCGTGACCACGACAACCCGGTCACCGACAACCTCTGGAGGCACCGGCCGCCGGGCGGATGTTGATGCGAAGACAGAGCGTTGACGGGGTCGAAGTTTTGGTGGAATTTCCGCCGCGCTTCAGCGTTTCCGTGAGTGGAGGTGCGGGCGCATTGGACCATGAATCAGACTTTGCAGCAGCGGCAGATCCAGACTCGATCCCGGTATTTGGGCAGTTTCATCTTTGGATCGAGAAGCTCACGATGGAGCGGGCACAGCCAGGCTAGGATTTTCCCATGGTGACACCGGGCGGCAGTTCCACTTTGAGTTTTGGGGCGGGTGGAGGGGAAGAGGGAGGGTCGTCGGCTCGCGAGTCTTGATCGAGGAGTTCCAATCGTCGGCGGGCGGCATGCGCTTGGGGCGTTCCGGGAAAATCCGTGAGGATTCGCGCCAGAGTCCGCTTCCCGCCCGCCTCGCCGGTCGGAGTTTGCAGTTGGGTGCGGGCGATACAGGCGAGCCATTCGGCCTTGCGGGCTGCAGCCGCCTCGACGTTGTCGATCAGGAGCTGCCATTGGTCCAACGCTTGTTGTGGCTGCCCGAGAGGGCCGGCCAGCAATTCTGCCAACTCCTCGCGGGGCGCTGGAAGATTGGGATCGTGGGTGAGCCGTTCCACGAGAATCTTGGCTCGCTGCCCGGCTTCAGCCCTGGACATTTTGAGCGCCATCGTGGGAACGCTTTCTGGAGAGGCTGCGAGGGAAGGCAGCTTCAGCGCTTTGGGCTGGCGTTGCTCGCGTAATTCGTCGGCCGAGCGCGGCAGTTGGTCGATGCGCTGCCTGGCCATCCTCGCAAAATGCGATCCGGGGAATCGGACGAGTATTTCCTGGAGCGCAGATTTGGCCCTCGGCGGATTCTCCCCCAGTTCCAGATGCCAGTCGGCCAATTTGTGCAGCGCCAGCGTGGCGCGAGCCGGAGTGATGTTGGGTTGGTTGCAAAGCTCACGCACGGTGCGGTCGGCCTCGTCGAGCTCTTTGAAGTGATTCGCGTACATGTCGGCGAGCATGAACCACCCTTCGACATCGTCTTCGCAGTGCTCCAGCTGGCTGATAATCTCTGACTCCGCCTCCGTGTAGCGGCCGCGTTTGATGCGGGCGACCGCGCGCGCGTAAGTGGGCTTGGCTTCGATCCGATGCTTGAGCTGAGCGAGCGCGAGATGAACGGCGGGAACCGTCAGGACGAGCAAAGCGAAGGGCAGTCCATGGAATCCCCAGGCGTAAACAAGAAGTCCGGCGACGGGGACCAGGACCAGCCCCCCCATGCCGAGGCGATCCCACCAATCGCGGCGGTTTTCGATGGCGCGGCCGGCCATGACCGCGAGCCAAAGGAAACTGAACACACTCCACAACAAGATCATGACGGAGAGGGACGGGGCGAGCTCGTTCAAGAAGGTCCCTCGAGGCAGGTTGGCGGTGTGGAGGGCCATGTAAGCATGGCCATGCAAAGGGGAGATGCCGGGAAGCCAGCCCGTGTTCATGAGGACCCAGAAAGCCGAAGCGCCAAACCATCCCGACCAGAACCAGCGCCGGAATGGCATGATTCGGTCTCCCCAGCGAGGGAGCGACTGAAACTGGTTCCAGTAAAAATAGGTCAGGAGCCCCAGCATCCAAATGGCCATGAGGCCGCCCAACCAGCCTGGATCGAAACTCGCGAATATCATCTGGATCTTTCGAGGATAACAAAGGTCGCACGCCGCCGTCGAAATTCCAAGTCTCGATATTGTTTGCGGAGGGTCTCCTGTTTTGTGGTAGAATAACGTCCATGTGGATCGATCATGGAAGGTTTGGAATCCTCCTCGCGTGCTTCATTCTCCTGGAACAAGGAGGGTTGGTGCGGGCTGCGGAGGCGGGCGCGGCGTCTCGCCCGAAGGCGGACGTGGCGCCGGTTCCAACGTCCACGCGAGATCCGGTCGAACTTGAACTCCGCAAGATCATGATCGCGGATGACGAGGCGCAGGACGAGGCCGACCGCTGGATCAAGGACAACGCGGCTTTTAAATCCCAGGGCGCGGGGTTGGGCGACGCGACGCTCCGGGCGCGGGTGTCGCAGCGTTTGGATCCGGTGCGCCTGTCCTACGAGCGTTTCCTGGAGAAGCATCCCAAGCACGCCCGGGCTCGCCTGGCCTATGGCAGTTTCCTGAACGACCTGGGCGAGGAATTCGAAGCGATGCAGCAATGGGAGAAAGCGCGCGAGCTCGATCCCACCCAGCCCGCCGCCTGGAACAATCTCGCCAACTACTTTGGCCATCGCGGACCTGTTCGCAAGGCCTTCGAGTATTATCAGAAAGCCATCGAGTTGAATCCCAACGAATCTGTGTATTACCATAATTTTGGCACTACGGTGTTTCTGTTTCGCAAGGACGCGCAGGAAGTGTTTCAGATCAACGAACAACAGGTTTTCGACAAGGCTCTGACGCTCTACGCCCTGGCCTTAAAGCTGGATCCGAAGAATTTTCCTCTCGCCAGCGACGTGGCCCAGACCTACTACGGCATCAAGCCCACCCGCATGCAGGACGCGCTGGCGGCCTGGGAACATGCCTTGACCCTGGCGGGCGATTCGGCCGAGCGCGAAGGCGTCTATTTGCACATGGCCCGCTTGAAAATCATGGGAGGCGAATTCGACGCGGCGAGGCGCCACTTGTCCGCCGTCACCAACGCGATGTATCAGGTGCTCAAAGATCGAGTTGTGAAGAATTTGGCGGAACGCGAGGCGAAGGCAGTCAAAGCACCTTGAGTCC
Organism: Verrucomicrobiota bacterium; assembly: GCA_016871495.1. Taxonomy (NCBI): domain Bacteria; kingdom Pseudomonadati; phylum Verrucomicrobiota; species Verrucomicrobiota bacterium. Next base: position 4,501 of record VHDF01000122.1, read on the forward strand.
GCTGCAGCCCCTGCGAACCGGTGCCTCCAGAGGTTGTCGGTGACCGGGTTGTCTTGGTCACGCAGAGAGCCCTTTCTGCTGAGGCGCAGGCTGCCCAGCCTGCGGGGCGACGAAGGAAACTAGGCCGCCTATTTCATGCACGCGACGCCCGTTGAGGACACCGGGCCTCCAAATACAGAGGCAGGCCCGATGGTAGGCCGCGTGCCCTCACGCGGCAAACTGTCGCGGATTCAAGCTCAGGATGACTGATCCGGGCCAGGCGCGTGGAGCGCATGGAAGAGCCTCGTTCTTCACCCGCCGGGCCGACGGGCCGTCGGCGATACGGCAGGGTGGGCAGCCTGCGCCACACGACGGACTCATTCGGGATGCAACGGCCTGCGAACGTGGCTGGGGCCTCTCGTTTGGCCATGGGGGGCTGGGAAGCCTATGGAATGGGAGGACGCGGGTTCGTGGAACTGCCGTGGGTTCCTCTTGGCGAATCTACAGACGTTCCGAGAATCCCCTGCTGGGTGAGAAACTCACGAACAAGACGCAAGATGCCCTCGCGGTCTTCGTCCATCGCGTCATTGTGCGAGCCTTGGATCTCCCCAAGCACTTTCGGTTCGCGCGCGGCGGCAAAGTTTCTTTCCGCATGATGGAAGCCGATCAACCCGTCGTCCCGGCTGTGCAAGATCAAGACGGGTGCGCGGACGCGATCGAGTTTAGACAAGGTGTCGTAGCGAATTTTCGAAATCGTTCGAACGGGCAGAAACGGGAAGAGCTCGGCCCCCACGTCAGGAATGGAAGTGAACGTGCTCAGCAGGATCAAGGCTCCCACGGTTTCCCGGGCGGCGATTTCTGCGGCGACCCCTCCCCCGAGGGACTCTCCCAGGATCACAATATGATCCGCCGGATACCCTTGATCGATCAGCCATTGCCTCGCCGTTCCCGCGTCGTCGTAAGTGCCCGATTCGGAAGGAGATCCCTCGCTCAAACCATAGCCCCGGTAGTCAAAGGCCAGGACGTCCAGTCCCAGCTCCAGGAGGAGAGTGTAGAGTGAAAATCGGTGGCTGATGTTGCCGCCATTGCCATGGGCGATCAGGACCGCGGCCGGGGATGCCTTGGTCTTTCTGGCGGCGGGAAAGAACCAGGCATGCAACGCGGTTCCATCGGAAGTTCGCAGGTTCACATCCTTGAACTCCAACGTGAGTTCGGCAGGCGTCACATCGTGCCGGCGCGTCGGTTGGTAGACGTTCGCCCTCTCGAACCAGCGCAGGAAAAGGAAAAGGAACACTGGGAGGGCGAGCCAACCCAGAAGTTTCGTGGCAAGTCGCTTGGCGCGGGACTGACTCACGTTTCCTGGTTGGCCGGCACGTTTCCTGGATTACGCAACGCCCGCCAGGCGAGCGCTGCCAATCCCACGGCGAAAAGGGTGAAGACCACCGCATTTGGGGTGCGCGCCGTCCACGCCGTCCAAGGCCATGGGAAACGGAAGAAAGCAAAATTCAATGCGGAGTACATCCCGACCGCAAAGAGCAAGCTCCACGCGGCCGGCCGCACGGCCATGAGGTGGTCCTTTTCCCAACGCTGCGCGCGAACGCAGAGCACAATCGCCGCCGCGACGGGGAGCACGCCCAACGCGAGCCAGCCTGGAAGGTCTGAAACGGCCGCATCCCGGTAGACGAGCTGGCGCACGGTTTTCCCGGCGATCGGAAGAAGCGTGATGGGAAACAGCAACGCGGCGGGCCAGAGGCGCCCGCCGACCACTCCCACCAGCGGGATCAACGCTAGGACAAGGCCGAAATCGTAGAGATCTCCAATGATCCCTACCTGGCTGAATTCCGCCAGGAGCAAGAGCGTGAGATGGGTCGCAAGCAGCACTCCTTCGACCGGCGCTTGGAATCGGACTTCCTTCGCGGGGGGTGGCGCCGCAATCGAACGCCGGTTGAACCAGAGCCCCAAGCCCAGCACGCCGCCCATGATGAAGCCAAACGTCGTTTCCATGAAGTTCCACCAATTCATGAAGGGATCGAGCCGCAGCCAAAAGCCGCTCTTAAATGCCTCGGGGTTCCACGCGTGAAACGATTGCAAGGATTGTCCGGTTGGGAATCCGACGGCGCCGCCGAAGAACGCCCAAATCGTCAACCGGCGGGCGAGGACGTTTCCCTGGATGATGCCCACCCAAAACCAAGCGCCGACCAAGGCCAGCAAGAGGCCTCCCCACACTTCGCGGCGAGGTTTCAAATTCGCAAACGGTTCCCATCTCCAATCATCCGAGAAGTAGATGCGCGGAAGAATTCTCCGCGCGGGATCGAAGGGTTCGTTGAAGAGTTGGATGCCGATCCATGCGAGCCCCAACATCACGACCCCCAGTCCCAAAAGTGTGGCCGGGCGAAGCGGCTGTCCTCCCAATCCGAGCCCGAGAAACAACCCGGCGAACCCGATCCAGATCCCGCCCTTGACCGCCAATCCAACCATCCCCCAACGCAAGCTTTCCAGATGCCCCACCAACTCGGCATCGTGGGTCAGTCCCACGGTTTGTCCGTAGGTCATGGAACCGCCGATGCCGATGGCGATCGTGCCCAAGGCCATGGCGCGCGCGGCGACCGCCCAGGGCAAATGTCCGCCCAACAGCATGACGAGCACCGAGGTGACCAGGAGTCCCGCGATCATGGCCCCCGTTTCATGCCCGTACTGCCCGCGAATTCCCCATCCCAGTCCGCCCGCCATGGCGCCCCCGAGCAGGACCATCCAGCCCCGTGCCAGGCCCGATGGATTCGTTTCGAGATTCATGACTTCCGTCCGCGGAATGAGAATTCAAGCCTTCGACAAGCCGGCCTTGACGCTCCATTCGCGATAAGCGAACGGAGAGATCTCGGAAGGCTTGATCTCGCTGCGCCCGCCCCAAAACACGTTGGTGTAGGCGATGGTTATCCCAAGCTCTTCCAGGTGCTTGTCGATGGCAGCCTTGTGAGCCAGGACCATGGCCTTGTCGGTGCCGTGCGCCACTCCCATGACATTCACATTGTGGAATTCTGGGCCGCCTTCGCGCCAGTAGGCATGAGTCATGATGTGATGGCGGCCCACCTCCCGCCCCGCCTCGATTTCCCGCCCCGGAGGCACCGCCCAGTGAAACAAGGCGTTGAAACGCGTGACGCGCTCGCCCGTGGACAAGGGTTTGACATGCTCCAGAAAGGTCGAAAATCGCCCGATGATGGCGCGGCGACTCAGGTCCTCCGCGATGGCAAAAAAGCGGTCGAGGGAAAGGCCGGCTTCCGCGGCGCGTGGACGCCAGAGATCGCGAGTGAGTTCATCGGGCAGGAATTCGCGCTTCAACGCCACCAGGACTTTCCATTCCAAATCCGACAACTGGGCCATCGTGACCTCCGTCGCATCAGCCGGCACCTCGGCCCGGCTGCCCGGCTCCATTCCTTTGCGGCGAACGTGACCCACCCCGAGGGTGAAAAGCCGCTTCGCCGGCATCAAACGAAAATGCTCGGCGCCGACCTTCTCCTTCAACCATTCGCAATGTCGTTCCATCGAGAATCCCTGCGGTACTTTGAGCGTCGTCCAGAGCTTGTAGGTGGAACCGGGCGTGGCCAGGTCGGTGGATCGCGTGACCACATGCCCGGAAAACGGATCTTGCTGGAACATGAAATCGAACGCGGCATCCAATCGTTCTTGGGGAACTTGCCAGGCGACAAGCGCGCCTTGGGCCAGATTGGTTGCAAGCAGCGTTTGGCGCACCCGGCGGATGACTCCGGCCCGCAACATGGCGCCGATGCGCTCGATGACGGTTTCGGAATCGAGTTCCGATAGCCGGGCGATTTCGCCCAGGGGATCCCTTTGAAAACCCTGAATCCTGTCCTCCGAAACCGCGAGGATGCGGGCGTTGATGGGGTCGGCAATCTCAATGGAGATGGCGGCGGAGGTGCTCATGTTGCGATCCATTTCACCTGGCTTCCGGTCTCGCGCCAACCCTTTTCGCATCCATCTTTGGCAAAAACTTGTGCCTGCAGCCGTCGCTTCGCCAAGATGCGTCATGCTCGACGACTCCCCGGCCTCGCGATCCGCTCCCCTTTCCGATCCTCTGGCGTTGTTCCGTTTGCGGGACGGCCTCTATGCGGTGGATTTGATTGGAGCGGCCATTGCGGGATTCGACTTTTATACCTGCCTTGGCAAGGCCCCAGGGACGCTGGAGCAGATCTGCGCGGGATTAGGCCTGCACCCGCGGCCCGCGGAAGTCTTGCTGAGTTTGTCGGCATCCCTGGGCTTGGTGGAGCGGGACGGCGCACGATGGAAACTGGCCGCCGTGGGGAGTGAATTCCTGCACCAATCCTCGCCCTGGAATCTAGGCCCTTACTTCACCAGCCTGAAGAACCGCCCGGTTTGCCAGGATCTGATCCAAGTGTTGCGTTCGGGCAAACCCAGCTCCTTCGGCAGCTTCAAAGATGAGAAGGCCTGGGCCCAAGCGATGGAGAACGAAGTCTTCGCCCGCCAGTTCACCGCGGCCATGGATGTCCGGGGCAAGTACCTGGCGCCCGTGCTGGCGCGGAAAGCGTGTATCCACGGCCGCCGTCGGCTGCTTGATGTCGCCGGGGGATCCGGGATTTATGCCTGCGCCATGGTGGATGCGCACCCCGGACTGGAAGCGCTGGTGTGGGAGAAAAGTCCGGTGGATCGTTTGGTGGAGCGGTGGGTCGCGGAGCGGGGTTACGCGGGAAGGGTGAGGGTGGCGGAAGGCGATATGTTTCACGACCCTTTTCCGGAGGGATGCGACGCTCATTTGTTTTCGAATGTGTTGCACGATTGGGATGCGCCCGTCGTGCGGGATCTCTTGGAACGGTCTTGGCGAGCCTTGCCCTCCGGAGGCGTGCTGCTCATTCACGACGTGCATCTGAACGAGGACAAGACGGGGCCATTCCCGGCGGCTGCGTATTCGGCCCTTTTGATGACGATCACCGAGGGGCGCTGTTACTCCGTGGGTGAATTGCGCGAATGGCTGGGAGCCTTGGGATTCATTGGATTTCGATTTGAGCAGACCGCTGCCGACCGCAGCGTCGTTTCCGTGATCAAGGCCTGAGTGCGAATCCCCGAATAGGACCCGCAGATCTTCGGCGCCGTCACTGACGATGGCACGCCGATCGAAGAAACCTGAACCACCCGTCTGTTCAGCCTCCCGCCAGTTGCCCCTTCGGCTCGACTCCGTCAAGAGCGCTGACGCGCGCATGACTCCGTTCAGCCGAAGGGGCAACTGCGAAAGGTCGTGAACACCTAACTTGGCAGTCTTGGAAAAGGCTGATCCCCATGAAGGGCAATTGCCGTTTCAAGATTCACAGACCCTGCCACTTCTCCGCTGTTCAGTCACCCCCCCCTGCTGGACGCTTCCGACCCACCGTTCACGCAAGGAATTTATATATTGGCGAATCCTGACTGTGGCGGAACCGCTCATCTTTTCCATCGCTGGCTGGAAAGGGTTTGAGGAATGCCGGCGCGGCGCAGGAAAACAATAGAACGGCAATAAGATCCCATCCAACGAAAGACTTCGGATTGGACGGACCCCTCAACAACATGAAAAAATCCATCATCATGCTCTCCGCGCTTGCGGGGACGCTGTGTTTCGACACGGCCATTCAAGCACAAGTGGCGGTACCTGAAACCTTCCGCAAGGACGCCTCGGCGGCTGACAAGAGCAAGCCCGGGTTTATCTGGAATATTTTTCAGAACGCCGCGGATACCCGGAACAACAACACCAAGACCGAGGAAGCCCTTGGTGGATTGCTCAAAGCCGGAGACGGCACTCCCCCTGTGAACGAGGCTGATCCTTCCGCCCAAGGCGGCGCTGATGGCCCGGGCAAGAAGATCGGCGCGGCGGACAATGCGCTGATTCAGTTCGAAGTGAGCGGAATCATCAACTTCAGCCAGGCCGAGGGTGAAAATAACGGCAGTCTGCGTCCCGACCTCGGCATGCCCGGCATTCCTGGCGTGGGTGGCAGCACGGACGGCATCGCTGCCGAAGTGCTGACTTGGCTCGACCTGCCGGAGGGTGAACATACCCTGATCGTGAACAGCGACGACGGGTTCCTGTTCACAATCGGCGGTGCCAGCCCCAAAGACCAATTCGCCACCTTCGTCGGCCAGTTCAACGGTGGACGCGGCGCCTCGGACACCACGATGCGCATCAAAGTCACCAAAGCGGGTCTTTATCCCGCTCGCGTGACCTGGGAAGAGGGCGGCGGCGGGGTGAACATCGAATTCGTCCAAGTGAAAGCTGACGGAACCCGCGTGGGTGTGAACGACCCCGCCTCCGATATCAAAGCGTATCGCGCGGTGACCGGAGCGGTGGCAACCTCCGCCACCTTGGTTGCACCGGGACCGGGCAGCCTCACGGCGCCCTTTGACGCCGAAGTGGCGATCGACCTCGACAACGCGGCCATTCAAACCAGCGGCGTCAAACTCAGTTACGACGGCAAGGAAGTGGCCGCCACGGTGACCAAGAACGGGTCCGTCGTGTCGGTGCGCTTGGGCGAGAATCTTGCCAATCCCGATAACGTGGGTTCGGCCCGGGGCCCGGGCAAGAAGGATCCGAACACCCGTTTCCCGATCGAATTCGAAGTGGAAACCGTGATCAATTTCGATCAGGCG
>VHDF01000123.1 GCA_016871495.1 Verrucomicrobiota bacterium
TCGGGGAGCTTCAGCGAGCGATAGACGCGCGAAGTGGCCAAGAGCCCCGCATGAGACGAAGCGGTCTCGTCGAGCGGCTTGGGATCGATGGCGAACGGCGACTTGGCTTGGACGGGCAAGCGAGCTGGCATGCGAAATAAATACATGATGTATATAACATTGCAAGAGAACAATTCACATCTGATGCGTCCTGAAGCGGTTTTTTTGAATCGCTACCGAATTACCCGTGGATCAGGGCTCGGGCGCGGTTCCCCCAAATGCACCCGTGTATCCCGATATTGTTGGTAGGGCGGCCTGTCCCAGCCCGCCGCCCACCGGATGCAAAACATCATGCTCCGGCGGCGCGCCGGGACGGACGCGCCCTACCTGCATCACCGACAACCTCTCGATGAACCGCAAAAGCACGAACTGCTGAAGGGCCGGAACTACCTGTTGCCCATGAAACAGCAATCCGTTGGGGTCTTCCTAACCTCCCCACGGCGCCGGCACGGAGCCTGCGAAAGCACCAAACGTGGTGCGCCCGTCCGGCGAGAACCCAGGCGTGAACCGACCCCTCAACCGATGCTGGATCCACGAGGCAACCCTCGGCCTGTTCGGCTTGGTCTTCGTGCTCGATGCCAGCTCGGATCGGCACGACGGTCAGGTCTGGATTCCGCTCTACTTCTTGCCGCTGGCGCTGTGTTTTCACCGGACCAGCAGGATTCGCCCGCTGGTTTTTGCGGTGATCGCCACCGTGCTGATGCTGGCACTGCCCTGGATCTTTCCGACTTCTCCAGTGGATCAGAATCTCTGGAGCTCCCGCTTGATCGCGGCTGCAGGACTGCTCCTGGGAGCCTTCATTGCGTGGATTTTCGAGCGGCGGCATTTCATGGAGTTCGAGGGTCAAAGCGGGCTTCAAGCCATTTTTGAAAACGAACCCGAGTGCGTCAAACTCATCGACCGCGAAGGCAGGCTTCTCAACATGAACCCCGCCGGCCTGCGCATGATCGAAGCGGAGAGCCTGACGCAAGTGGCAGGCAAATGCGTTTATCCCCTGGCCGCCGAAGAACACCGGCTGGCGCTTCAAGCACTCAATGAAAGAGTCTTTCGCGGAGAGTCCGGGCTCCTGCAATTCCAGATCATCGGGCTGAAAGGCACGAAACGCTGGCTCGAATCCCACGCCAGTCCGATGCGATCCAAGGACGGCACCATCTTCGCGCAGATCGCGATCACCCGGGACATCAGCGATTTAAAGCGGCTGGAAACGATCCACGCCGGGGAGAAGGAAGTCTTGAGATTGATCGCCGCGGGAGTACCGCTCGTCCATACGCTGGAGGCGATCGCCCGTTCAATCGCCGAGAGCGCTTCCGAGGCCAAAGTGCTCATCAGCCTGCAGGATGGGGAATCCCAGGTGCTCCGATCGATGGCATCCTCCGGGCTTCCGCCGGCCTTTTCAGCGGGGCTTGCCTCCCAACTCATCGGATCAGCCGAGGGGGCGTGCGGCACCTGCGCCTTTCAAAAACGGGCGGTGCTTTGCGAAGACATCGCCACCGATCCACGCTGGGAAAAGCATCGCAAAGCCGCGTTGAACTGCGGCATCCGCTCATCCTTTTCCATCCCGATTCTTGAACAAGGCACCCAGTTGCTGGGAACGGTCACCCTGTTTGGCCCAACCTCAAGTTTTCTGAGCACGGCGCATTTTCAGCTGCTCGAGATCGCCGCCAACCTCGGAGCCATCGCCATCACGCGGGCCAGGGACGAGAAGGCCATGCGAGAAAGCGAGCAGCGCTATCGCGAAATCTTTCTTCACGCGCCCGACGCCGTCTTCGTCCTCTCCACGGAGGAAGAAGACCAGGGCCGGATTCTGGCCGCGAATCCAGCCGCGGACCGGATGCATCGAGTGTCGCCCGGCAGTCTGGTCGGCAAAAACTTCCGGGAACTCAACAGCCCGAATTCCGCTGAACTGGTTTCGCTCCGGATGCGCCAGCTCTCCAAGGATCAGACCACTCAATTCGAGGTCGACCATGTTCGCGGGGATGGGACCGTCTTTCCCGCGTCGGTCTCGTGCGCCCAGGTCTTCTACAAAGGCCGCCCCTGTATTCTGGCTTTCGACCGGGACATTTCCCGCCAGCAGGAATCAGAGGCTGGACAACGGCGCAGCCAGGAACACTAGGAGTCGTTGATCCGTACGGTGGACGGGATCGTCTGGGAATGCGACGCCAACGATTTCCGATTCACGTTTGTCAGCGAAGCGGCGGAACGCATCCTCGGCTATCCCATTTCGGCCTGGCTCGAGGACCCTCATTTCTGGGCCAATCATGTCCACCCGGATGATCGGGAGGAGGCCAGGGCCTACTGCCTCCGTTGCACACGGCAGCGACGCGATCACACCTTCGAATACCGGATGAAATCCGCTTGCGGCAAGGACGTGTGGATCAAGGCTGTGGTCACGGTGGTCAGCAAAGATGGCGCGGCAGTGCTGCTCCGCGGAATCATGCTGGATGTGACGAAGCGAAAAGCGGTGGAAACCGAATTATTTGAAAAAGCAGAGCGCCTCCGCCTCGCGATCGAAGTTTCGGACGTCGGTTCCTGGGATTGGGACCTTCAGCAGAACGAGGTTGTTTTCTCTCCCGAATGGAAGAAACACCTTGGCTATTCGCCGAGCGAGCTTCCTGACCGCTACGAGGAGTGGGAACGAAGGATCCACCCGGACGACCGGACCTGGGTCTTCGAACACGTCCGGCGGTCGCAATCGGATCCCGCGTCTGCCTATGTGGTCGAGTTTCGACTGAGACACAAGGACGGGTCGTGGCGCTGGATTCACTCCCGCGGTCAAGTCGTGCGCGATTCTGGCGGTCAGCCCAAACGCATGCTGGGCTGCCATGTCGACCTCACACCGCAGAAACAAGGGGAGGCCGAGCGGGCAGCACTCCTGGCGCAGTTGCTGAGCGCGGAGGATGAGGAAAGGCGGCGCATCGCCCGGGAGCTTCACGACACCACCGCGCAACAATTGGCGGCCGTAAAGTTCAACCTCCTTCGGCTCAAGGGCGCCTATTCGGTGTTCCGCTGCGACGAAGACCCGCTGATGAAGGAAACGTACGGGTTGGTCGAGAAATCCCTCACGGAGGTCCGCAATCTGACCTACCTCTTGCATCCGCCTTTGCTCGACGAATTCGGCTTAAGCGGTGCCCTCAAAGAGCTGGCCGCCAGCATTTCCAGACAAGGGGAGTTGACCATCGAGGTTGAAATCGGGGCGATCGGGGAACGCCTTCCCCGCCAGATCGAAATGGCCCTTTTCCGGGTCGCCCAGGAAAGTCTGAATAACCTGCAGCGCCATTCTGGGAGCCATTCAGGCCTGATTCGGCTCGATGGCGACGCCGATCAGATTCGACTCGAAATTCAAGATTCAGGCAAAGGCATCGATTGGGTTCGCTCGAACCGGGGCGAGGGTCTGGGAATCCGGGGAATGCGCGAGCGCATCCGCCTGCTGGATGGCACGCTCGAAATCGAGTCGGACGAACAAGGCACCACGGTGCTCGCCGTCATCCCTCTCCGCGCCAAGCCTTCGCAAGCCTGCCTGGACAAAGACCTCGATCTGGAACTCGGTTAGCGGGACCGCAACAACCCGCGCCGGCTCGAAAAGCCGGAGGACCTTCTCGACACGAAGTTTCCCATCAGGCATCATTTCCGCAAAGGTTCAAGTGAAGGGAGAGCAAAACGAGCCTTTCGCAGTTCCATAGAAAAAACGCGCATCCTCATCGCCGACGATCACGGCTTGATTCGAAAAGGCCTTCGAGCCGTGTTGCAAGCGCGCCCCAACTGGGAGGTGTGCGGGGAAGCCGAGAATGGTCGGCAAGCAGTCGAGTTGTGTGAACAGCTCAAACCTCATTTGGTCATTCTGGATCTCATGATGCCCGAGCTCAACGGCTTGGACGCCGCCCGGAAAATCCTCACCCTCCTCCCCAAGACCTTGATCCTCGTGCAAACGATGCATGATTCGGAAGTGCTGGCCAAAGAATCTCTCGCCCTCGGCGTCCGTGGGTTCCTGCACAAACACGATGCCCCCGAAATGCTCCTCAAAGCCATCGATTCCATGCTCGACGGCCGAACCTTCTTCTCGAAGCGAATCTCCCACTTGGTCAACTCCCCCGCCACGAACGCCTCGACGTCGGGCGCCCCTTTGGCACACTCCCGCGGCCGCCTGACCCCGCGGGAAAGGGAACTCGTCCAACTCCTCGCTGAAGGAAAATCCAACAAGGAGTCGGCGGAATTGCTCGGCATCAGCCAGAACACCGTCGAAACACACCGCAAGAACGTGATGAGCAAGCTTCACCTCAATTCCGCCAGCGAATTGGTGCGCTATGCCATTCGCAATCATCTGATCGAGCCCTGACCCTCGTCCCCGCAGGCGATCCCAGTCCCCGCGGGTCCCTCGAAAGCGGAGCCCAATCTTCGGTCTCCCCGCCCCCTTTCAAAAACCGTTCGTGGCAGGGATCGACCTATCCCCGCCTCGTTCACCATCGCCTGGAATCATTACCCACTCGTCAGGATGGCGCCGGATGGAATATTCGTGGCAATCTTAGCTTGATCGAGTGGACGAATGTTCCAGGCAAAGCAACATCAAGACCGCCGATGGAGAAAGGCCACCATCCAGACTGAATCACCATTCGCCGGCCAGGCAAGCCACGGGACCGCTGCCCTATGACCTCAACTGCGTTGGAACTGTTGAAGAAGTCGGATCCGTTGACCGCCCCTTCCCCGGCCGTGATCAAGTTGATGCATGCCCTCAACCGGCCGGATTCCGACGCCGACGAACTGGTCAAGCTTGTCGAAAAGGATGTCGTGCTCACGGCCAAACTCCTGGCTGTTTGTAACTCAGCCCAATGCGGTTCGAGCCAGCAAATCGCCTCCGTCAAACAGGCCATCTTTTTCTTGGGCTTTAAGGAAATCTACCGCTTAACCCTCGCGATCAGCTTCGGCGGCCCCCTGGCCCAACCCCTCCTTGGATACGCCATCGAAGCCAGGCAATTGTGGCACCACAGCCTCGTGACCGCGCTGGCCACTCAAGCCATCCTGTCCCGCGCCAATCCCATGGGATTTGATCCCTCCGTCGCCTATACGGCCGGTTTGATCCACGACATCGGCAAACTCGTGCTCAATCAAGTGTTGGATCCCGATACGGAAGCCCGAATCCGTGAATGCGTCGAAGTCAACCACCTTTCACGGGTGGAAGCGGAGCGGCGCGTTCTCGAAACGGACCACTGCGAGATCGGGTCGCTCCTGTTGGAGCGCTGGAAGCTTCCGGAGGTCCTCGTTGACTCAACGGCCCGACATCATGAGCCGCCGTTGGAGCCCCAACCTCAGTTGTCCGCCGTCGTGCATCTCGCCAACTGCCTGGCCCACGAGGTGGGCTACTCCGCAGGGTGGCTTGCTTACGCCGCACGCACCAACGAAGGGGTCATCAAGGCTTTGGGGTTGCAAAACGAAGATGTCCAGCAACTCCTCCTGGACACTCATGACGCTTTGCAGCAAGTGGAAGAATTGGCCGCCGTCAAAGAGTAACGGTCCAAACCCTTTCAGGGAATGAACCGGTTCAGCGACCAATCGTATTCCGAGTATCGGATCTCGAACTTCTCGAAAGCAGCGGGCTTGGCCCCTTCTGGCCAATAAGGCCGAATCGCCGCCCAAACGGATCCCGAGGTTTTAACGAAATCTTCCTCGAACCACTTGAAGATTGGGGAAATGTAGACAAGCCGCATGTCCCAATCAATCCGGTGCTTCGAACTTTGGGCCAGAAATCGCCTCGCTTGATCAGATAACTGACGGTCAAGCCGGGACCCCACATAAGCCTCCTCCCTCAATGGAGGACAGCCCATCGCGGCGCAAACAAGCGCGAAGTGAATGCGCGGTTCCTGGTAGCGCTTGCGCAGGTTTTCGTGCTCCAACGCATCCAAACTCAGGGCCTCGCCAAAAAGCCTCACGACCGGAAGTTTCCAGGGACTTCGAAACGGCCCGCCAATCTCCTTGATGCTCTGGCGCGGCTTGTGATCGAGGACAAGCTTCAATGTGAAGGCGTTATAAGCGTTGCAGAGGAAAGCGATTTGGCTGGACTCGTCCCAGCCCTTGAAAGTCCCCGGCTCCACCGCAGACAAGGAGGCCAAATACCGGTCGAGCGATCGAACTTCGGATTGGAGCCGCGTGTAATCCACCAGTCCGTTTCGCACCACTCTCGACAGCAAAGTGGTCCATTCAGAATGGGCCGCGTCGAAGGCATTCGCCGCGTCAAGCCTCGCGGTCAATAACGTGAGGGTGAATACCATCCAACCTCGAGCCCATGAGCACCGCGCACGGAATGCTCTCCCCCATCTGGCTGCCCCATCCTCGCGAAGGACGCCGCCCTTTGGCACCACAAGAATCATCAATCCCTCACGCTCATCGTTTGACCCAGGTTCGCCTCGCACCACGCTCGGCCAGCCTGGCCAGGAACCGGCTTTCCTCCTCCAGGTCAATCCCATGATCGGCATGAAGCCGTGCCACCACCGGTTGGAGAAGTGTCGGAGCAAACAAGTTCGCTCCATACAGCGCGCCGGCAAACGCACCGGCCACGGACGCGTAAGAATCGGTGTCATGCCCCCACTCCAAAGTCAGTTGAAGCGCGGCCAGGGGATCATGATCGGCCAGTTCGAAACAGGAAAAAACGACGACGAACGGCACCTGGGCCTCCCATTTGGTCGTTCGCTCAAATTCCGCTTCCAACGCTTCAAACAATCGCGCCGGCTGTCCCGACGCTTCACGCGCCAGCCGCAGCGACAAATCCAACCAGCGGTCCACAGCTCTCTCAGACCAGCGAATCTTTCGGAAGCGAAGCGGATCAACCTCGCGCAGGGTTCGCATCACTTGTTCCATGGCTTCGCGAGCACCCCATTCCCGGGCAGGAATCTCCAAGGCTCGGGCCAGCCCGGCCACCAGCGCCGCGTTCAAATCCTTGCCGAATCCATTGTCAAAAAATCCAAGCCGATACGCCGCCCGATAAGCCTCCTCGGGGCGGCCCGGGAAAAGACCCGCCAGGGGAAGCAATGTCATTTGACCGCAACACGTCGGCAGGCTCTGCCACATCCGCTCCGGAGGAAGGGCCCGCGATTCATCACGGTCGCCGAGAACCCAGCGAGCGGCAAATTGCCACTCCTCAAGCCAGTCGCGGCAAAGTTCCTGATAACCCGGTCTCCCCAGGACGGCAGAAGTCCGCGGCCATTCCAGATAAGCACGGGCCAGATCCTTGACCTCCAGTCCAGCCAGCTTCCGCTTCGATGCCTGATGCAGCGCATACAGCAAGACAAGCTTGTGCCGCGTGTCATCCGTGATCGTCCCCGGCTGCGACTCAGGATTCCATTGGCCATAGGACTCCGTGCCTGGACGCAAAGCGGCGTAGCTCCTCAATCGAAGCCGACTCGCCGCTTGACGGCGACCCTCCGCGTCCAACCGCTCGCCAATCCGCCAGCGCTTCGTTGGCTCCGGCAGCGTCTGCACTCGATCCAAAGATTGAAACTCGATCGGGCCGCCCAGCGCGTCCCCAATCGCCGAGCCGATCAACAGTCCCCGAATCCGATCCAAACGATGGACTCCGGCGTGAGCCGCCCCCTCGCCAGACCACAACCCAAGCCCAAGCCCCGAACCGGCGGCGAACACTGCCCCCGTCGACAAAAATCGACGGCGATCAAGTTTTGCCACCCGTGATAATCGCGCGTTCATGGTTGCAGGCAGCTCACGAAAACGATCCAGGGTTCAACACCATGCTGCGGGAAAGCTCTAGCCAGTCGCGCTTGGAATTCAATCCTATCCGCAAGGGCAGTTGAGCGTAGCCGATCAACCGCCTCATGATCTCCACGCCCGCCAATTGCCACATCATGCCCCGATCAAATCCTTCCGGCGGATGATAAGATGCCTTCCAATGATGCCAGTCGGATTCCGGACGGCCGGCGAGCACGAGGTGCGCGAGAAACACCCCCGCGTCGAACTCGGGACGTCCAAAGAAACAGAATTCGGGATCGATCACACGAGGACCCCGTGGGGTTCTCACCAGGCTCCCGGGAAAAAAGTCTCCATGGATCAAACAGATGCCTTCTCCCAGATAAGCTTCGCGACCCAGCCGGCGCACCTCTTGAGCATAAGCCGGATCGCCGCGCAAGTCTCGCGCCACTTCATCCAACCCCGTCGTCATCCGATCCAGATCAAGCCCATTGTCCTGGTTCAACGGAATGTCGAAGATGTGCGCGTGATTGAGCGCACGCATTTCGGAATTTCGGATCGATGCCGCCAAACTTTCCCCGGAAAACGATGCATGGAGGCAAGTCAAGAAGTCCGCCGCGTTCTCAAGGTCAGCACTCGTGATGGAAGCCCCCCGATAAAGGTCGGTGTAGTCGCCCCCTTCGCCCAGATCTTCGAGCACGAGCAACCTTGAGACTGCGTCAAAATCCAGGATTCCAGGCACCGCCAGCTTCAATTTCGAATGTTCGGACAACAGCCGGTAAAAAGCCGCTTCCATCAAAATACGGTCCGCCGGCGCAGCCAAGGCTGGGTACTTTTCGACCCAAGGTCGCGACTGCTTGACGATGAAGCTTCGCCGCGAAGTCCGCACTCGCAGCGTGCAGTTCATGTTGCCTTCACCCGGCTGCCGGACCTCCTCCATGATTTCGCCCTCGGCCAGCACGCTCCGGGATCGCAAGTAGTCTTGCAGGGCTCGCGCTTCCGAACGTTCCAGGTAGAACCGGTCAGGATGCTTCGCCCGAAAAGCCTCTGCCGGGTGCGCACTCATTGACTAAGGCGATCGCAACAGGCGGTTCCTCAGGTCCTCAGGCAACGACGCCTGCTGGGAAACCCAAGCTCGCGCGGAGGCTGCGTCCGTGGACATCCACTGGGCAGCGAGTTTTCCCAATTCCTCGGATCGAGTGGCGCTGTCCGTAATCCGCAAGATCCATTCCCCCGCCAGAGCCGGTGCTTGCGGGCCGATTTGGCCCGCCAGCGCGGCAATGGCCACGTCCTTGATGGCGGGATCCTGAATCGCATTCACCCACTCTCCGGTTTGGCCAATGTCCCGCTGGCTCCATTGCTTCACCAACTCCGTGCTTGCGGTATCGCGCAATTCACCTTGAGGGAAGTTCAAAACCCATTCTCCGGCCGCCTCAGGTTCATGCTGAGCCCACCTCTGGATGATCGAAATGACGGCATCGTCCCGCGTCCGGCCTGCGACCATGGATTGCATCGCACGGGTTGCGGCGGCAACAGGGTCCTTGTCGCTCCATTGCACCACAATCTCCCCCAGCATTCGCTGCTGCAAGGTTTCATCGGGAATCTGGGCGGCCCATTGCGCAGCAGCAGGACCATCGAGCGCGGCCCACATCGACGCGGTCGTCGTCAAGAATCGATCCCGATCCGGACTAGGACTGAGTTCCGCGCCCAGGGCGAGGGCTCGCAACGGATCGGATCCCGCCAGCGTTCCGGCAAGTTCAAGGATGGCTGGTTCTCGCACGCTCGGATCCGCTTGAGTCTTGAAAAGCGCCAGAGCTCCTTCGAAGTCGCGGGAAGCATATCCTTGGACGACGGCCGAGACGGCTTCGGTCCTTGCCTGCCCGGCGGACATTCGGCTCACCCAGGATGAGGCCAGGTGCGGTTCGCGGTCCCCCCAGCGCCGGAAAAGTCGCGCCCGCAATTCCCGCCCTCCCCGCTCGAACTCCGCGTCGGTCAACAGCGCCAGCATGAGGGGATAATCCGCCAAAGCCAAATCCTCCACGAAGCGCGAGAGTATTTCATCCTTCTTTCCTGGATCCGTTTCCGCATTCCATGCCGCCATGAATCGGGCCAATGGCTCCTTCATCATGTTGGGCGGCGGCTGAAGATAATCCGTCCTCGTATCCGCCAACCCCTCGGCAGGGTTTGGGTCGCGAGCAGAAACGGATTGAGCGGACACACCGGCTGGAAGGTCCGTGATTCGAGGTGCCGGGCTCGGTCCCAAGTTTACCTCAGAGCGATTCTGAAGCCCGACCACCAACTTCCAACCCGCCACGATCGCGAGGGCAAGTCCCAACCAGGCCAGCCAAGGCCGCCGTGTTGCATGCTTGAAAATGGAGTTGTGAATCATCCGGGCACCCTCTGGGCAATGGACTCACCGTTGACCGGCCTGCGAAGCCAATCTGCCCATGGAAGTCTCCGACTGGCAAAAACAATCTGCATCTCCACCAGACCGACAAAAAAGGGCGCCCGGATGGCATATTCGGGCGCCCTTGTATCGCTGCCTTCCCCGCCGAGAGGCCGGGAAGGGTTTCGATCCAAACGAACTTAAGGAACGGCTGTCACATTCGAAAAGTTCGCGGTGCAGAGATCCCCGTCCGAATGTGAAGTGACGGCGAGGCCAATATAAACGGAGGAGGTCATGCTGATGGTGGCGGCCGATCCGATCTGAGTCCAGCTCGACCCATCCGGAGAACGATAAGCCCGGAAGGTGCTGCCCACGCGGGTCACTTTCACCCAATACGGCGCAGCCAGGCCGGTCGTATTGACGTTCGCACTCGCGCCCCCGGTTGTTGCCCGGTGTTGGAATGCGACCCCGTTGGCCGGTGTCACAAAAACCGAGGCGTGCTCGGCATTGGCGTTGAGGGTTTCACGGATCATGACACCCGCTTTCGCCCAGCCATGCGTGTTGCCCACCGCGTTGACTTTCGCCACAACACTGCAGTCCCCACTCGCAACCTGGTAAACATAACGGAAGTCATCCGCCGAGTTCCAGATATCGTCGCCCGAGCCGTTCAGGATGAAGGTGCCCGAAGCATGGGTCGCGGTGTCCGCATCGCTGTCTGTCGCGTCGGCTCCTGTGTCGGCCACAGTGCGGACGTAGCCCGCCAGTGTGCCGAAGGTGACTTTGTAGGTGCCAGGAACCAAGTTGGTGAACAGGTATTCA
>VHDF01000124.1 GCA_016871495.1 Verrucomicrobiota bacterium
TGGGCCCAAGCATGGGAAAATCATCCCCTCGAAGCGATCAGGACAAGGGTGAAGGACCTCAACGCGCTTTTTGGGGACGGACGGGCGCTGGCGGAGATTAGGAAAGTCGCCTTGAGTGGCGCCGCGGATTTTCCCCGCCGACGGGCCGCGTTGCGGTCCCTCATCGAAGCACGCAGCCCGGATCTGCGCGCGGTGTGCGAATCGCTCCTGGGAACGCGCGACCTCTCGGCGGTAGCCGCCCGCGGGATGGCGCTCTTCGATGACGACACCGTCGCTACCCGGTTGCTCGAGGAATGGCCGAAGCTCTACGGACACGAGCGCCCCGAATTTCTCAACGCCCTCCTGTCCCGTCCCGCGTGGGCGTCCCGCGTGTTGCAGGCCATGAGCTCGGGGGCGTTTCGCAAGACCGACCTGAGTCCCGCCCACGCCGCTCACATCCGCGCTTTCCGGAATGACGCCCTCACTCAGAAACTCGCGGAAGTGTGGGGGACCGTCCAGAGCGTGGACGAAAAGGAACGGGGCCAAGCCCTGGCGAAATGGCGCGCCCGGCTCCTTCCTTCAGAGGGACGATCCGGGGAAGCCCGAGCAGGAGAGCAAGTCTATGTCCGCGCCTGCGGAAGTTGTCACCGTCTCTTCGACGTGGGTACGAGTCTGGCCCCGGATTTGACCGGCTCAGGAAGGCAAAACCTGGACTACCTTCTTGAAAACATCCTCTTCCCTAGCGCCGTCGTGCCCGCGGAATATCGCCAGACGACGCTGGTCCTCAAGGACGGGCGATCCTTGACGGGTGTGGTCCGGGGCCGGGGCGCTCGAACTTTGACGCTGGAAATGGCCGGCCAATCCGCCACCGTGGATCGAACCGACATTGCCAAGGAGGAATTCTCCACGCTTTCCATGATGCCGGAGGGCATTCTCGAACAACTGACAGAGCAAGAAACGCGAGATCTGATGGCCTTCCTGATGAGCCCCGCTCCACCACGGAGACCTTAAGTCGGCTGCACGGCGAAGGCCGAATATTGCCAAGCATGGAGTATCCCCGCCCAACCGGCCCGCGTTCGCCTTCCTGCGTCACGCTGCTCTTTGGTCCCGCAGGGTCTGGCAAGACGTGGCGATGCCAGCGCGAAATCGTGGATGCACTGCGGCGAGACCCCGAGGGGCTGCCGATGATTCTCCTCGTGCCTCGCCAAGCCACCTATCAATGGGAACGCAGCATCCTCTCCGAGCCTGGCCTCCGCGGTTACACCCGGCTGCAGATCGTCTCCTTCGAACGTTTGGCCGACTGGATTCTGCGTCAACTCGGGACACCTTCCACCGGGTTCCTCTCCGAACAAGGAAGAGGCATGGTTCTTCGAGCTCTGCTGACGCGGCATCAATCCGAGTTGCGCTTCTTTTGCGCAAGTGCCCGTCTTCCCGGATTCGCTTCCGAACTCAGCGGCGCCCTGCGCGAATTGCAACACGCCCGCCTCAACTCCGGGCGCTTGTCGGAGATCGCCGCCCAAGCGCCCTCGCCGTTGCGCGAGAAAATCCTCGACCTCGCGCTTCTCCTGCAATCTTACCGGTCGTGGCTGGACGACCGCCAACTGCGCGATGCCGAGTATCGCCTCGAACTCGCCGCGGAGCGTTTGCGATCCTCCGATCCCGCGCGTCTACCCTTCGCATTGGAAGGCGTCTGGATGGATGGATTCGCGGACCTCACGCCGCAGGAAATCGAGCTGCTTTCCATCCTCTTGCCTCGCGCCCGCCAATCGACCCTCGCCTTTTGCCTCGAACATTCACCCGAAGCGCCGCCCACCTGGCTTTCAACTTGGTCAGCCATGGCCCAAGCCTGCCGGCAACTTTTGCACCGCATCCAGTCTGTGGAGGGACTCGACCTGAAATCGGAAACCCTTGCCCGATCCGGCCGAACCAGCCGCTTCACGAACGCCCCCGAATTGGCCGAAATCGAGCGCCGCTGGAGCGATCTTTCCCGCCCTCGCCAAGCCTTCGCGAAGGAAGACACAACCGCTCCGCAGCCCGAAGTTTCCCTGTCACCGGACTCCAACTTTGGCTCCGCTTTGAATCAGGCCGCGCCTTCGTCGGTGCGCTTGTTGCAATGCGCGCATCCGGAAGCCGAAGCTGAAGAAGCCGCGCGCGCCATTCTTCATCATGTTCGGGATCGAGGGGGGCGTTTCCGCGACATCGCGTTGCTGGTCCGTGATCTCGAGTCGCATCACGCCCCGCTGCGCCGCGTGCTGCGGCGGTTTGGCATCCCGTTCTTCATGGATCGACGCGAGCCGATCGCCCACCATCCGCTCCTGGAATTGTCCCGGGCCGCCCTCCGCTTTGGCATTTTCGGCATAAAATCGGAAGATCTGCTGGGTGCCCTCAAAACCGGGCTGTTCGAAGTATCGCGCGAAGAGGTCGATTGGCTGGAATCTGAAATCCTCGCCCGCGGATGGCAGGGGGACCTTTGGCGCCAACGGCTCGAACTCAAGGACGAACCCCATCTGGCCGATCGCGTCGAAAACCTCCGCCGCCGACTGCTGCCGCCGCTGCTCGACTTCGCCGACCTGCTGAAGGCTCCCACCCTGGATGGACCCACTCTCGCGAATGGATTGCAGGCGTTGTGGGCCCAACTCCACCTCGATGCTCAATCTCATGAGGAAGAGTCCGGTCCGGAGGAGACTTCGTCGAGGGCCGCCCGATGGTCCACCGTTTGGCGTGAAGTGCAGGCCTGGCTCCAGGACCTGTCCTTGGGCTTCACAGGCGTCGAACTCGCGCCACCCGCGTGGCTGCCGATCGTCGAGACAGGGCTAGGCGGGCTGACTGCGGGCCTGATCCCTCCCGCACTGGATCAGGTGCTGGTGGGAGCGGTGGATCGCGCCCGCAATCCCGATGTAAAGACCGTCGTGGTCTTGGGACTCAACGAGGGCCTCTTTCCCCGCAGACCGGTCCCGCCAACGCTCCTTTCCGAATCGGACCGCGCGGAACTCGAAGGCCACGGCGCACGGCTTCGCGGAGGGATTCGAACCCAGATCGGCTTGGAATGGTTCTTCGGCTACATCGCCGTCACACGGTCCAGGGAAAGCCTCTGGATGACCTTTTCCGAGAAGAGCTCCGAAGGGGAGCCGCTCAATCCCTCTCCGTTCGTGTCCCATCTCCAGCGCCTCCTGCCAGGCCTTCGACCCGAGCATCCCCCGCCGGTTCGCCCCTGGTGGCAGGCAGCCCGGGTTCAGGACTGCATTCCCGCCCTGGCACGCGGTGACCGGCAACTCCTTGAACGATGGAACGAGCTGGGCCCTTCGGTTCAAGCCTGGCGGGCCTTCCATCCTCCGGCCCAAACCGAGCTCACTCCCATCACCGCCGCCGCGCTCTACGGGGAACCCCTGCGCACGTCGGTCAGCCGGGTGGAACGTTTTGCGGAGTGCCCCTTTCATTTCTTCGTCGAGTCGGGTTTGCGCGCGCGGGAACGCCGGCACTTCGAAATCGATTTCAAAGAGGCCGGCAACCTGCAACACGAACTGCTCGAAGCCTGGCATCACCTGGCCCTCGAACGCCGCGGTGCCTGGCGAAACGTCTCGCCCGAAGAAGGCCGCCGATGGATGCAGGAACTCGCGGACGCCCGCCTTCCTCGTTCCGGCGGAGGACGGTTTGCCGCCACCCCCACCACTCGCGCCCGGGCCGAAGGCCTCGTGGAAACGCTCAAGGACTGGATCGAAGCCTTCCTGCGATGGATGCCGCACTATGGCTTCGAACCCACCCTCGTCGAAACCTCGTTCGGACGGGAAGGCGATCCGTACGACCCTTGGAAACTCGAACTCGACGGAGGACGCCGCCTCGAATTCCGGGGTAAAATCGACCGCATCGATTTGGGTCCCGCCGCTCCAGGCCAGCCCATCCCCGCGGTCGTCGTGGACTACAAAATTTCCATACGCAAGTTCAAGTCCCCGTTCTTCGCCGCCGGCGTGCAACTCCAACTCGCCGCTTACCTGGCGGTCCTGAAGCATCTTCAACCTCGCGAAGGTGCCGGCGCATTCGATCGATGCGCGCCGGTGGGAGGCTTCTATGCAAACCTCAAGGGCGAATGGGAGAACGGACATCCCGGCGCCGAGACGGCGGACCCCTTCCAACCGCTCTGGAAATCCTACCGCCATTACGGGCGGTTCCTGAAGGAATGGGCGCGAACCCTGAGCCAGGACCGTGACAACAGCGAGGCGGGACTCTTCAACTTTAAGGCGGACGCGGAGGGTAAGATCGACGGACGATTCTCCGATCCGATCGATGCCCATCCCTTCGAGACCATGCTCCGTCATGTCGAAACCAAGCTGCGCGAGTTCGGGAATCGAATCTACGCGGGCGAGATCCGGCTCGATCCCTATCGCGAGGGTTCCACCACCGCTTGCGAACGGTGCGACTTTCAGCCCGTCTGCCGCATCGATCCCGTCCGCCATACCTTTCGCTCACTGAAGACCAGGGAAACATCGACCGATCCCGCCGGAACTTCCGCGCCACCCGTCGAACCGAAATCGAAGCGCCGCGCGAAATCGTCCCCGCCGTCATGAATCGCCCCACCCCAGCCCAGGAACGCGCCATCCGGCATCGCGGGGATCTCCTCGTCTCTGCCGGCGCGGGCGCTGGGAAAACAAGCACGCTCGTGAAGCGCTGCCTGGAAGGTATTCTCCAGGGCGAACCCCGGCTCTCCGTCGAACGACTGTTGATGGTCACGTTCACCGAGGCGGCGGGAACCGAAATGCGGCAGCGCTTGCGCGAAGGGCTCGAGGCTGCTCGAGAAGCCTGGACCGCCTCAGCCCAGCTCATCGAGGAGCAGTTGGCCCTGCTCGATTCTGCCATGATCGGCACGCTCCACGCGGCCTGCCTCCGTATCGTCCGCGATAACGCCCACACCCTGGGCATCGAATCCCGGGCCGCCCTCCTCGACGGGCCAGAAAGCGACACACTGGCCCGGCAGACATTCTCGGATCTTCTCGAATCGAAACTCCGGGTTCCAGAAGCGAAGGACGCCGCCTGGCGGTGCTTGTTACGCGAGCTCGGCGGGGATGCTGATCATCTCTGGCCGTGGATCCAACAAATCCACGCGCACGCGCGAAGCCTTCCCCATCCGGACGATTGGTTTCGTCACGCGGAAAAGCTCCAAAGCCCGGACGTTCGCACCGAGGCATGGTCCCAGTGGGCTCGCGTGGGGCTGAAGGAATGGACCTCGGAAATGCTCGAGTTGGTGGACGGGCTCGAACCGGATTTTCCCCAACGAGACCTCCTGCAGGGCCGGCTTCAATCCTGTCTGAACGATCCTGTCCCCCCCGCCGCCGCTTTGGCCGCTCTCGTCCAATTCGAAGCCACCGAAGCCTGGCCCAAGCGCCAGGCCAAGCGGTGCCGGGATCGGATTCGCGACATCATCGAGGGGGCTCAATTCTGGCGAGGGCAGTTCGCCGATCCGCAAGGCTTTCCCGCCGCCGGGGAATGCACCACGAGGGCCCTGGCACTCATCGCGATGACGCGCGATTTTACCCAAGCCTTCGATCGAGCCAAACGCGAACGGCACGCCCTCGATTTCCAGGACCTTGAGCAGTTGACCCTTTCGCTCTTGTGGAACCCCCGTGACGGCCAACTCACCCCGCTGGCCCGATCGTGGCGCGACCGATTCGACCAGGTCATCGTGGACGAGTTTCAAGACATCAACGCCGCTCAAGATCGCATCATCGAAGCGCTCTCCCACGAAGGCAAACCCGGCAACCGCCTCCTGGTCGGGGATGCCCGCCAAAGCATCTATCGGTTTCGCCAGGCGGATCCGCGGATCTTCCTCGATTACGAGAAACGTTGGAAAACATCCGCCGGCTCCGGCGCCACTCATTTCCTGAGTGAGAATTTTCGGAGCCATCAGCGCATCCTGGATTTCGTCAACGCCGTCTTTTCCCAATGCATGAACGCGGGACTCGATGCCTCGCGCTACCCTGCCTCGGCGGAACTTCAGGCTGGCAGCCCCGAGACAAGATCGTATCGCCTCGCTTCGGCCACCACCTCCGCCCGCGCTTCCCTCTGGATTTTGGATGCCTCCTCGGACCCCGATCAGGATCCCAGCCCGACGGACTTCCTGGAACCCTGGCTCGCCGAAGCGCAGTTCGCCCTCGGCAAACTCCAGCAGGCTCGCGCAAACGGTTTGCTCGTCTGGGATGACGGCCTGGGTCGCGAACGCCCCATGGATTGGGGCGATGTGGCCATTCTGCTGCGCTCCCCGCGTTCCGGGAGTTGGGCCTTTTCTCAAGTCTTTGCCGAAGCGGGAATCCCACTGTCCGCAAACAAGGAGGGCTTTTTCGAAACGTCCGAGATCATGGATGCCCTCAGTCTGCTCGCCGTCCTCGACAATCCTCTGCAGGATATCCCGTTGCTCGCGGTGCTGCGTTCTCCTTTGGCTGAGTTTACAGACTCCGATCTGGCCTTGATTCGGGCGGCCACACCACGAGAACCCTACTGGACCGCGTTGCGCCGATTTCCCTCCGCGAGCCGGGACTTGGCTGAATCGCTCGCAGCTCAGCATCCCGCGCTTTCTTTCAGCCCGCCGCCTGAGGCATCCGGCCCATCGCTACTCGACGACATCGCGTCGGCCCAAGCCAAAGTGATTGCGTTCTTGAACCAATTCGACCGATGGCGGCGCCAAATGCGCGACAACCCCGTCTCCGAAGCCCTGGAATCCATCCTGGACGAGGCCGCCTATGAGACGCGCACCCGCCACTTGCCCGCCGCCGACGACGCCGCGTTGCCACGACTGCTGAACTTGATGCGCCGCTTCGATCCGCTGCGCGGCCAGGGACTGCATCGATTCATGAAGTGGATCGAGACCCGCCGTGCAGTCTCACGAGAATCCGAATCCGCATTCCCGGCCTCCCCCGGAGCCGTGCGTTTGCTCAGCATCCACAAGAGCAAAGGACTCGAGTTTCCGGTCGTCTTGGTCGCAGGCCTGGGCTCGCGATTCAATTTCGAATCGTTGCAAAAACCGGTCCTGCTCGACGATACCTACGGCGTATGCCTCAAAGGCCGGCTGCCAGGCGCCCGAATCACATTCCCCACCCTCCCCTACTGGCTGGCCGCCCGGCGTCAGCGCGGCGAGATGCTTGCCGAAGAATTGCGGCTGCTCTACGTCGCGTTCACCCGCGCCAAAGACCACCTCTTCCTCTGCGGTTCCGCCAAATACTCCTCCCTCGCCACCACCGCGTCCAAGCCCTGCCATCGCCTTTCCATGCTCAAGGCGCGAAATCCGCTTGATTGGCTGGCCATGGCCATGGCCGGAGTGACCCGGCAACCCGAATGGCACATCTCGACGCAAGGCGAAAGCGACCGAGTCCGCTGGACCGTTGAAAGCGAAACCTCGTTGGTGGCGCAAGACCCGAAAGCCGCCGAGTCCGCTCCCCCAATCCTACCCGCGGAAACCGAAGTCAGCGCGTGGCGAGCACGACTTCAGTGGCACTATCCCTTTCCAACCGCCACTCAAGTCACGGCGAAAGTGTCGGTCTCGGCCCTTCGGGCGCAACTTGAGGAAGCGCGCGTCGTGGATTGGACTCCGCGCTTCCCCGCGGATTCAAAGGCTCGCCCGGCTTCGCGTTCCGCTGCTTCAACCACCCGACGTGTCCGTGCCGCGGAACTCGGCGCGGCCACGCACGCCTTGCTGGAACACCTGCCCCTCGAATCCGGCGCGCCCTCGGCGGAAGTCCTTCGCCAGCTCGCCGGACAACTGGCCGTCACTCGCATCATTTCGCAGGAAACCCTTGATTCCATCGACTACGAGGCCATCGCCGCCTTTTGGCAAAGCGCGCTGGGACAGGAATGGCTCCTTCACCCCGGCCAACTGCGGCGTGAATTGGCCTTCACAAACCGCTGGTCGCCTTCCGAACTCGGTTCCCTCGGCCTGAGCGGAGAGGAATCCGGGCTCACCGACGAGGACGGTTTCATCGTGGTCCAGGGGGTGGTGGATCTAGCCCTTATTCTTCCGGACCGCATTCGGATTTTGGATTTCAAAACCGACCGCGTGAGAAATGACGCGGAACTGCACGCTGCGTTGTCACGCTACGAACCGCAACTCCAGCTCTACGCCGGCGCCCTGGCGGGCATCTATCGGCGTCCGGTCATCGACGCTTGGCTCCATTTCCTCCACCGCCGCCAGAGCGTGGCGGTCAAACTCCCGAACCTCCCGCGCTGCTGAACGCTCTCGCAGCACCCTTGCCCCTTGAACCGGCCATGCCCCTTTGCAGACACCCCTTGAGGCGGCGTAAACGCCGCGCTCCGGCGCTGCCATGCGCATGACCGAAAACCTGTGGATGCACCGGTACCTCAGCGGTGCATCCCGATATTGCCGGTGATGCAGGTAGGGCGCGTCCGTCCCGGCGCGCCGCCAGAGCAGGATGTTTTGCATCCAGTGGGCGGCGGGCTGGGACAGGCCCGCCCTACCAACAACATCGGGATACACCCCCGGTGATCAGGGAACCTCCCGCAGGTTTGACACCTTCCGCAATCCGAATTATACAAGGTTCGTTCTAACTGAAACCAATCCATAACTCACTCACCTATGCCTATCGCTGTTGGCTCCAAAGCCCCGGATTTCAACCTCAAATCGAAAAACGCCTCGGGACTCACCGATGTGAAACTCAGCGCCAATCTGGGTTCCAAGAATACGGTCATCCTTTTCTTCCCCCTGGCTTTCACTGGGGTATGCACCCAGGAATTGTGCGACATCACGGCTGGGCTCTCCCAATACGCCAGTCTTAACGCCGAAGTCATCGGCGTCAGCGTGGACAGTCCATTCGCCCAGGAAGCTTGGGCCAATCAACACAAGATCGGCATCACGCTCGCCAGCGATCTCAACAAGAAAACCGCCGAAGCCTACGGCGTGCTGCTCCCCGATTTGATCGGGCTCGGCTCGGTCAGCGCCCGCGCGGCCTTCGTCGTCGATAAACAAGGCGTCGTTCAATACAGCGAACAAACGCCAACGCCCAAAGAACTGCCCAATTTCGCCGCCGTCAAAGAGGTTTTGGCCAAACTCAAGTAGTCGAAGCTTCGGGCTGCGCTCCATGCTTAAACTCAACGCGGATGACTCGAAGTCATCCGCGTTTTCTTTACCCTCCGATAACGCAACCCTCTCCCCTTCCGTGCTCAGACCATCTGGAGTTGGCAATCAACCTGCTACTCAAACTGCCATGTTGTATTAACGGAGCGGTGGGCTCTGCGGGGTGGCCCTGGCCAGTCTTCTCGCCTTGCTCTCCTTGCGCGCAGAGGTCGTGTTCGACAACACGTCCAGCTACCTGGCCACCACTTACTTCAGCAATGACGAATTCGGGGATGAAGTCAGCCTCACCAAGGCCGTAACCAATCTGACCGAGTTTGGATTTTCCTACCTCGGAGAATTCGATTCTACCGGGCGCGAAACCTTCCGCCTCCGCCTGTACGCGAACGATGGTCCCGATACCGACCCGGGGCCAAAAACCATTCCCGGACCAGGATCGCTCCCCTACGAGAGCGGCCCCCATCCTATTTACTCCGGTTTCAATTCGATCCTGGCCTCGGGCTTTTCCATCCAGGCGCCGCAAACGATCACCTGGACGGTCCAGTTCGAAGGTCTTCTCGGAACCCCCGAAAACAGGGCGGGCTTGGTTCTCGCCAACCCTCCCAGCATGGGACGCAGCTTCGATGATTTTTGGCTCAAAACCGGCAACTCCTGGACCCTGCACCGGTTCAACGGCAATCCCGTGGCCAACTTCGTCGCTCGTTTCGCGACGGGCAGTTCGGTCGTGTCGGTCGGCCAACCGACACGCCAATCCAACGGTGACCAAAAGATCGAAATCCAAGGTCCCTCCGGCCTTGACTTCGTTCTCGAATTCTCCGCCAACGCGCTCGATTGGGTCCCTCTCCACACCAACCGTTTTTCAACCCAACCCTTCACCTTCACGCACCAGGGCGCGGGCGCGTTTGCAACCCCCTTCTACCGCGCTTCCCTGCTGCCCGTTGCCGCGCGCCTCGTGTCCACCTCCGCCGAAACCACCGGAGGCATCCGCATCCAATTCGAAGGACCACTGGGCTCCATGTTCAACATTGAAGGGTCGGGCGATGGCATCCTCTGGACCCCAGTGCATCAGGGCGCCTTTCCCGCCGGGATCGGTGAATGGATCGATCGCGCAGGGAAATCGGCCACACGCTACCGCCTCAACTTCCTGGGTGCCATACCCGCCGTGATCGTTGCGGATGGAGTCGTGAATCGAAACCTCCAGTTGGCGATCTTCGGAAATCCCGGCCAGCGATTCGAACTTCAAGCCTCCGAGGATTTCGAATCCTGGAAAACCGTCCATGCCGACATTTTCGATTACACAGTCGGCCAGGCGGTTTGGGTGGACACCAACACCGTTCGATTTCCCCAACGCTTTTACCGAACCGTTTTGCCTGCCGCGTAGAAGTAGTGTGGCCGATGGGATTGAGACATCAGCCCGCATCGCCTATCCCGACAAATTCAACTAGTCAGCCGTCTGATTTTCGCAACTTTTTGGTCAAGAATCGTGATTTCCCTCCAGAAGCGCTTTGACATCGCGCAGACGCCACGTGCCTTTGGCCGAAGCCTTGGCGCAGGCCTGGTTGACCGCAGCGAAAGTATGGCGGTCGGTCAGATGGACCAGCCCCATCAGGGAGCGGATG
>VHDF01000125.1 GCA_016871495.1 Verrucomicrobiota bacterium
TAGACCACTTTGTCTCCTTCCGTTCGACACGCCAGATCGCGGTTGAGCTCCACAGACCCGGCAGGAAACATCGGTCATTGAACTTGCGGCATTCACCTATTCACCGCCACCACCCCCATCCTTGAAAATCGAAAATGTCCCTCTTGGTCTCAATTCCATTCCACTCCACCCAATCTTTCCCCGCATGAGGTCAGGATGTCTGAAGCTACGCCCTCGATCGCCCTCCGCTCCACGGGCGAATTGATGAGATTGGAACACGAGTTCTTTACACGCCTCATCGCGACTTCTTCGGAGTCGATCGATTCTTCTACCGCGCGAGCGACGGCTCCTCATCCTCCGAAGCCGCCGAAGTCGAAATCCACGTTCTCGGGAGTTCCGATGCGCCCTCCATCGAGCGTGTCTCCCCCCAATTCACCGGGGAAGACATTCCACTGAAGGTCAAAATCCAAGTCCGGGATCCCGACGGACTGGACGGATTGCAAGTGCTCCTCGACTCCTCCAACCGCCTCCTTTTGCCCTTGGGCAACATGTCGATCGAAGGGTTGGGATCCGAGCGAACCTTGACGTTGACTCCCGCTCCCGAGCAAAGCGGAGCAACCAAAGTCATGCTGCGAGTCGTGGACACGGACAACCTGATTCATGACGAGGAATTCGAGTTCGTGGTGCATGCCGTCAACGATGCTCCCTTGGTTTCGCCCGTCCCGAATCAAACATTCGTGGAAGACTCCCAGTACACGGTGGAAGGCCTGATCATCCTCGATGCGGAATCCCCGCCGGAGTCCCTCAAGGTCAGCTTCCGTTCCGATCTTCCGCAACTGATCGCCCCGGAGGACATCCAAGTCGAACGGGTTGGTTTGTTTGCCCGGTTGCGATTGACTCCCAAGCCCAATCAACATGGTGTGGCCCGAGTCACCATCATCATCACCGACCCGCAGGGAGAAAACGGGGAGGAATCCTTTCAGGCGCGTGTCCTTCCAGTCAACGATCCGCCTTTCGCCACAAGCTTCAAGGTCGTCACCGGCGCCGGCATACCCGCGTTGTTCACACTCAAAGGATCGGATCCCGATGGAGATGCGCTGCGCTACGAATTCGTCTCCCTGCCCACGCGAGGGCGGATTGAAGGCACGCCACCGCATCTCACCTATATCCCCGCGGGCGCCGCCACGGGCGAGGATCGCTTAATTTACGCGGTCACCGACGGCTCCCTTCGGTCGTCGCCGGTGCAGGTGGATTTTAGAATTCTACAACCCGGCCAGATGCGCCGTTTCTCCACCCTCTCGAAGCCGGCGGCACCGGGCCAGCCGGTGGTGTTGAACTTCTTCGCGGTCGCCGGAAAGCGCTATTTCCTCGAGGTCAGCGATAGTTTGAACCAGGGCACCTGGATCGTGTTGCGAACGTTCATTTCCGAAGAAGGTGGCGAAGTCATTTTAAGCGACGACACGCGAATCCTTCCCCAAGCGCGATTCTATCGAATCCGCGAAGAATGATTCACCATTCCGGATGCCGATGCTTCAGTTCTGCCGCCAAGTGAGGCAGATAGGCCGGAGACGATCCACAAAG
Organism: Verrucomicrobiota bacterium; assembly: GCA_016871495.1. NCBI lineage: Bacteria > Pseudomonadati > Verrucomicrobiota > Verrucomicrobiota bacterium. Next base: position 1,561 of record VHDF01000125.1, read on the forward strand.
CACCGCAGCCGCTCCCGCATTAAAAAAATCCTCAAAATCAGTGGAGCACGACGCCCCCCCCACCGCGACGATCGCCAATCCAAGTTTCTCCCGCTCGACCCGATCGACCGCGCTTCGCACCAACTCCAAGGAGGGACGATGGATCGCCCGCCCGAGCACTCCGGCGACCCGAAATCGCTCACCAAAAACCGGGTTCCCGTCCCGGTGCAACACCGGGCGGCTTAAACAGTTCACCAAGGTAATACCGCTCGCCAATCCTCCCACAGCGCGGACGAATTCGGCCATCCTCTCCTCGCTCGCAAACGCCCCAATTTTGAGGAGCAACGGGGTATCGCCAATCACGCTCCGAATCCGTTTCGACACCAGCCGGCTCGCGGCTGAATCCTGATAGAGCGAACCCTCCGCGGAACACACGTTGGGGCAGGACAGATTGGCCTCCACCACCTGCGCACCCGCCTCTTTTGCCCATGACGCGCACCGGGAAAAATCCTCGGCCACGGCTTCCACCGAGTCGCCTTCCACAGGAGACGCCACCACCGAAACGATCAGCACTTGGCCCGGGAGCAATCCGCGCCTCGCCACCGCGACATCCGGGCGCCATTCCGCCGGGGACGCGGATGGCATGCCAAAACAAACCGAGGCCGACGCTTCCACGGCATTCGAGGGAAAATGCTCCCGCACCCAAACCGGCCCTTCTGAATGAGCTGGATCTTCGTCCACAAACACCCAGTTGGGCGGCGGATAACTGGGACGCTCCTTGCCACGAACCGTCTTGTAGGTCAGCAAATCCCAGCCGCGCCCGGCGTACGGCAATACCCAGCGGCTGTTCGGCAACAAGCCCGCAGCAATGCCGATGCAGCTTCGAACAGGCAATCCCAGAAACGATTTCATCGGCGTGGCGGGAATCGTCGGCACAGGCTCACTGAAGCACGGTCCCCGCAAGGCGTTCTCCTCCCAGCTCAACCGCGTATCGTACGTCATCGAAAACTCCGCCATCACGCAATCTGGATTTTGGAATGAAAGGCGGTCAATATGAATCGATGAACCCAACCAACCGACGGAAATTCTTGCAGCATGCGGGAGCTTGGGGAGCCACCCTCGCCGTCCGTCCCTCTTTCGAAGAGCGAAGTTCGCCGACGCGGATCCCTTCTTCATCGAGGATCCCTCCCCACCGTGCGCTCCATCTGCCGGGCGTGCATGCCTATCCGAGCCTTCAAAGTGTCCAGGCGGGCGAGATCATTCGATTCCACGTCAGCTCCACCGTGCCCACCACGATTTCAATTTGCCGTCTCGGATCCGGAATCGATGACCCCGCCACCCGCGAAGTCTTGCATGATTTTCCGACATCCCCCCCCTCCCCGCAACCCATCCACCCCGGTTCTTACGCTCATGTGCCCAAAGGCATCCGCAAATCTTTGGTCGCGCTGACCCTCGAATGCTGGGTTCGGCCCTGGACCCTTTCCCGCCTGCAAGGAGTGATCAGTCAGGAAGACAAGGAGGATGCTCGCGGATTCGCACTCGGGCTCGGCCAGGACGGTTACGCTGGTTTTTATCTCGGAGACGGCCAATCGCCGGATGAAGAAGTCATCCACCGAACCGCCCCAGGCGCCATTCAACCACGGGTATGGCAGCATCTGGTTGCGCGGTGGGACGGTGAATTCAAAGAGATATGGATCAATGGTAAGCGCGCAGGCCGCTGGCCCTTTCGCAAGCCAGCCCTTCCAGGACCGCACCCCATCCGGCTTGGCGCAATGTCCGAGAATGGCGTCTCCACCCATTTCCTGGATGCCGATATCGCGATGCCCTCGATCTCGGGCCGAGCCTTGACTCAAGACGAAATCCAGAAGCGCCACCAGGCCCGGGCCCTGGAGTTTCCCTCAAGGGAAGCCTTGCTCGCCTGTTGGCCGCTGGATGAGGAAAAGGGTGACTCCCTCCGGGACCTCAGTGGAAACGGCCGCAACGCCAGGCTCATCAATTTGGGAACATGGATGATCGGGGGGCCTTCGTTCGACGGCGATGCGGTCCCGCGCTACCGATCTTACGACCCCGCACGGGATGTTTCCCGCGGACATGGGCTGAGGTTCGCCTCGGACGATCTCTACGATTGTCGATGGAAAGCGACTCATGCGTGGAAGCCGCCCCTCACCGCGAAAGCCGGGCTGCACGCGGTTCGAATTCATTACCAGTGGCAGGGTGAACCCCAGGATTACTACGTGACTTTCAATGTGAAGAGAGGCAAAGCGCGGGCTCGGCCTCCCATCCTGGTGCTGCTTTCGACCAGCACCTGGCTCGCCTACAACGCCGTGCCTTTTTGCGAAAACCCGCCGCCGGGACTGTTTCTCAACACCGGCGGCCATAAGAATTCGCACCCCGAAGCTCCGGCTTTCTCCTGCTACCGCAATCATCACGCGGGCCAGCCTTCTTATCAGTTCGGCCTGCGGATGCCCTGGCCCTGCGCCGGCCCTGACATCCTCTACAGCTCGCGTGAAACCGGCTACAGCCATCTGATGCGTGCCGAACGTTTCCTCCACGTCTGGCTCGATCAATCGGGTTACCGCTACGACGTCGTCACCGATTTGGATCTTCACCAGGACCCCGGACTTCTGCGCGGATATCGAACGGTCATGATCAATGGCCACAGTGAATACTGGTCCGTGGACGCTCTGCGGGGCCTGGAACGTTATCTGCGCGAGGGCGGCACCGCCGTCGTGTTGTCCGGAAATACCATGTTCTGGAGAACTTCCTTCAATCGCGAAGGCACCGTGATGGAATGCCGAAAATTTGACGAACGCATCGGAGGACGCGGGGGAACACCTGTCGGGGAACTCTTCCATAGCCACGACGGACAACGCGGCAGCCTGCTCCGGGAATGCGGCCATCCCGCTTGGCAATACGTCGGGCTCGAATGTTGTGGATGGGGAGGCGTGGAGAATCGGGAAGCGGGCGTTTACACGGTAACGCGTCCGGACCATTTCCTGTTTCATCAACCGGAGTCCGTGGGCCTAAAGCAAGGGGAAACCTTTGGGCATGGACCCGGAGGGGACTCACGCCGGGCGGTAGGACATGAATACGACGTGCGGTTAAGCACGCTCCTGCGGATGACCCGGCAGTATCCTCCGGGATTCGTCAGACCGGAGGAGCCCTCGGGAATCACAACGCTTGCGGTTGGAAAACGACCGTCCAACAAAGCCCTCGATTACTTCACCCAACCGGTCGAAGCGCCTGACGGGGTGGTGGCAGAAATGATTTACTGGGAACGCCCCGAGGGAGGTCGTGTTTTTCACGCGGGCGCCATTGGGGCGGGATGGGCGTTGGAGGCGGATCCGCGTTGGGCCACCCTGATGCGAAACGTCCTTCATGCCTTTGGAGTTGATCGCCCAACTTGAGTCCTGAACCGCGTCCGGCTTGACCCTCCGAAGCCCTAGCCGTGCATCCCGATGTTGTTGGTAGGGCGGGCCTGTCCCAGCCCGCCGCCCACGGGATGCAAAACATCATGCTCCGGCGGCGCGCCGGGACGGACGCGCCCTACCTGCATCACCGGCAACATCGGGATGCACCGAAGCCCAAGCGATTCTCTTCCCGGCATTTGACATCGCGAAAGCGCGCGTGATAGGGTTCCCCGCGTCCTTGGTATGCGTGGCTTCCTTTCACAGCAGGTTCTTGTGCTTAACCGGCTTTGGCAGGCGGTGAATATTTGTTCAACTCGCCGAGCTCTCTCCCTGCTCTTCCAAGGCCACGCCCAAGTCGTGCTCGCCGGGGCGGAAGGCAGCTTCCAAACGTTCAGTTTTCGCGAGTGGCGGGATTTTTCGCAGCAAGACCCCGAATCCGACAGCGTCGGAACCATCTCCTTCCGCATTCGCGTCCCTCGCGTGATCATGCTGATCGTCTTCGACCGGCTGCCCAAGAAGGAAGTGAAATTCACCCGGCACAATATTTTCGAGCGTGATCAGAATCGCTGTCAGTACTGCGGTGAAGTGTTCGACCGGAAGGATCTCAACCTCGACCACGTCATCCCGCGCGACCGGGGGGGTCCGACCACTTGGGAGAATATCGTGTGCAGCTGCATCCCCTGCAACACAAGCAAATCGAATCGCACACCTCACGAAGCCGGTATGCACCTGATCCGCAAGCCGAAGCGGCCCAAGTGGCGCCCCTTCGTCCAGGTCAACTTCGGCTTCCAGTACCACGAAAGTTGGAAGCACTTCCTTGATCTCGCGTATTGGAACGTCGAACTCGGAGAAGAAGTCTCAGGTTAGGAACCGCGCCGCCCTCCCGAGCTCAACTCTTGCGAAAGACAAAGGGCACCCCCTCCTCCAGAATCTTGACGCGGTCGCTCACCCCCGCGTTGCGGGCAAGCTCCCGTAACCAGCGCGGCGGCTCATCCATGGCCTCAAACGAAAGTTTGAAAGTGCCAAAATGCATGGGAATAAAATAGTCGGCCCTCAATTCTTTAAACACCTTCATCGCTTCGTCCGGACCCATGTGAACGTTGCGAAAGGAGTCCGGAAAGTAGGCCCCGATCGGTAACAAGGCAATCTCCGGAGCCAGCTTGCCCCCGATATCACGGAATCCGTCGAAATACGCGGAGTCCCCGGCGTGAAACACCCGCCGGCCCTGATGTTCCAAAACGAACCCGCCGAAGCCGCGGTGATCGTCACGAATCATTCGCGCTCCCCAGTGCTTGCAAGGCGTCAACGTCACCTTCCAGCCATTCGCCTCATAGGTCTCCCACCATTTTAACTCCACCACTTCGCGAAATCCCAATCCTCGCGCCAGGTCTTTCATCCCCCAGGGCAACACCGCCGTCTTGGGCGACGGCAGCTTCCGCAAGGTCGGTTTATGAAAATGATCGAAGTGCGCGTGAGTCAGAAGCACCAAATCAATCGGAGGCAGATCCGTGAGCCGCAACCCAGCCCGCTTGATCCGCTTCAGCAGAAAAAGCCAGTTCGCAAAATTCGGGTCAATCAGCGCGTTTAAATCCGAAAACTGCACCAAAAACGAGGCATGGCCAATCCAAGTCAAGGCCACATCTCCATGAGCCAGTTCCGGAAAATCAGGGCGATGCGTGGTGCCAATTCTCTTTGTCACCAAGGCCTTCCAAACCATTTCCCGAAAAAAAGTCCGGGGATTGAAGGCGTTGGTAGGCGTCAATTCCTTGAACGACCGAGGAATTCGGCGCTGACGCCCCCTGCCTTGCACGCGTTGGGAATTAGGATGAAGCATGGAGGCGTCGTCCGGAAGATAAGATGGGAGCTCCAGGAACACAATTCAGGAATCGGCAGCCGCAACCGGCACTTGAATTTCGTTTTGCTTGCTTCATAATCTGCAGGGTAACCCCATCTCCACCGTATGCGTTCCCATTCTCCCCAACATAGCCAGCGCCGTCGGCGCTTGTGCGCCTTCACCCTGATCGAACTGCTGGTCGTCATCGCCATCATCGCCATCCTCGCCGGCATGCTCCTGCCCGCCTTGAGCAAGGCGAAAACCAAAGCCCAGGGCATCGCTTGTTTGAGCAATCTCAAACAACTTGGGCTCTCCTGGACCATGTACTCCCTGGATAATGCGGACCGCATCCCACCGAACAACGGCAATGATCAAGGAGGATTCAACGCCGCGAATTCACCTTTCTATCCGAACACATGGTGCGCCGGCTGGCTCGAGTTCAACGGCACACCCGACAATACCAACACGCTGTTCCTCCAACGCAGCCATCTCTGGCCCTACCACAATACCCTCGGAGTCTGGCGCTGCCCCGCCGACATCAGCATCTCCAGGCACGGTGGTCGCGTTTTTCCACGCGTTCGAAGCATGGCGATGAACAACTGGATGAATCCCGCCAGTGTCTGGAACGGTCAAAGCGCATGGAAGCTGCTTCGAAAAACCTCCGACATGACCGACCCCGCGCCCTCCAAAACCTGGGTCCTCATCGACGAGCGCGAGGAAAGCATCAATGACGGCTTTTTCGTCGTGGACATGATCGGCTATCCCAATACTCCCGGCGCCACCATCCTCGTGGATTTCCCGGCCAGCTATCACAATGGCGCAGGCGGGCTCAACTTCGCGGATGGACATTCCGAAATCCATAAGTGGATTGATCCGCGCACGCGCCCCAAGCAGCGGAAAAACGCAAACATTCAGTTGAATATCCCCTCCGCCAACAACAAAGACATCTTTTGGCTCCAGGAACGGAGCACCAGCCGCCGATAGGGCCGAATTCGTAACATGGCCATTCCTCACCCCCGAACCAACCGCCCCCTTTCAACTTCGGCTGCAAAAGATTGGCCCTTCCGGATTTCGTCCGAGCGCGAATTGGACGAAGTTCTCACGCGTCCCTCGGCCCAGCTCGTCCGGGATATTCAGACCGTGCGTTCCCCCCTCGTCCTTCTGGGGGCCGGCGGCAAGATGGGCCCCAGTCTGGCGGTTCTCGCCGCCCGAGCCGCGCGTGAGGCCGGATCCAACCTCGAAATCATCGCTGTCAGCCGTTTTCGCGATGCCCCTCGAAGAAAATGGCTCCAGGACCATGGCGTCACGACCGTGCAAGCAGACCTGCTGAACGCTTCCTCCTATCGTGGACTGCCCCACGCCTCCGATGTCCTTTATCTGGTGGGTCAAAAGTTTGGCACCACAGCGAGCCCCACGGCCACATGGACGACCAACACGTTGATCCCCGCCTGGTCCATGCGCCGCTACCCGCAGGCTCGGTTCGTCGTCTTGTCCACCGGGAACGTCTATCCCCTCTGCACCGTGCGCGGACGGGGCGCGGCTGAGCATGTCAGCCCTCTGCCCATCGGCGAATATGCCAGCGCCGCCCTGGCTCGGGAGAGAATTTTCGAATGGCACGGGGAACAACAATCCACCGCAGGTGTCATCTTGCGGCTCAATTACTCCTCGGAATTGCGCTACGGAGTTCCCGCCGAAATCGCCTCCAAAGTGTGGCGAAACGAAGCGATCCCACTCCAGAATGGGTGGTTCAATTGCATTTGGCAGCGGGACGCGAACGAAGCCGTCCTCCGCTCCTTGGAACTCGCTTCCAATCCAATAGCCATTTTCAATCTCACAGGATTGGAGAAAATCTCGGTCCGCCAACTGGCCAAGACGATGGCATCGAAGATGGGACGTCGCCCTCACTTCAAGGGTCGCGAGTCCAAAACCGCCCTGCTCAGCGACGCCCGCCGATTGCATCAACTGCTCAAGCCGGAAAAAATATCATGTTCCATCTTGATCGACTGGGTCACTCAGTGGGTCATGAACGGGCTTCCCTCCTACGACAAACCCACACACTTCGAAGTCAGAGACGGGAAATACTAAAGGGGTTCGCTTCCACTCCCCGGCCGGATCCATCCCGCCCAACGCTCGCCAACCCCTTCATCGTCTCAGCTATCCACCCACTCTCCTTGCTGGGTCCTTTCCAACGGGAATAAACCTCCCGTCCCAACCGACGAAACGCAACTCAAACTCGTCCCGCCAAGAATCCCAACAGGATTCCGTCGCCGAGCGCATCGTTAATGCCCCCCCGGCCCCCCACACCCACGATGCATCCTTTTCCCGACCGCTGTGCGGCTTACGTCAGCATCCACTCCAGAATGGCCTTCTGAACGTGCAAACGGTTCTCGGCCTGAGTGAAAATCGTGTCGGCGTGCGCCTCGAAAGTCGCCTCGTCGATTTCCTTTCCCCGGTAGGCCGGAAGACAGTGCATCACCAAGGCCCCGGAACGCGCTCGCTTCACCACTCGCTCGTTGATTTGATATCCCGCGAGGAGCTCGAGCCGTTCCGCCGCCTCCGCCTCCTTCCCCATCGAAACCCAAACGTCCGTATAGAGCAAATCCGCACCGTCGGCCGCAGCTTCCAGATCCTCGGTGCAATAAATCCGCCCGCCGGCCCTTGCTCGCAATTCCGCGGACGGTTGAAAGGCCTTGGGTGCCGCGATCCGCAGCTCGAATCCCAGTTTGCCCGCGGCGAACATCCAACTCGCCGGCACGTTGCACGCCCCGTCCCCCACAAAAGTCACCACCTTGCCTCGAATGTCACCCCGTCGCTCCACAAACGTAAACAAATCCGTCAAAATCTGGCAGGGATGCTCGTCGTCCGTCAGCGCGTTCACCGTGGGAATACCCGCGTATCGCGCGAAATCTTCGACATCCGATTGCGCAAAAGTGCGGATAACCGCCCCGTGAATCATGCGCCCCAGCACGCGGGCGGTGTCTTTGATCGGCTCACCTCGTCCCAATTGAATGTCATTCGCGCTCAGGAATAACGATTGCCCCCCCAATTCCCGAATGCCGACTTCGAAGGAAACCCGGGTGCGCGTGGAGGACTTGCTGAAAATCAACCCCCAGATCTGGCCTTGGGCGACGCGTTCAGGAAGCTTGCCCCTCTCTCGTTTGAAGTCAGCGGCGCGTCTCAAGATAGGCGCGAACGCCTCCACGGGGAGCGCCTCCAGGCTAAGTAAATGCTTCATGTCAACACGGGCGAAAGTGGTGAAGGAATCACAATTCACCATGGCCACTCAAGCCAATATTTCGCTGCACGCGCGGTGCCGGTGCATCCCGATGTTGCCGGTGATGCAGGTAGGGCGCGTCCGTCCCGGCGCGCCGCCGGAGCATGATGTTTTGCATCCAGTGGGCGGCGGGCTGGAACAGGCCCGCCCTACCAACAACATCGGGATGCACGGGCGCTGTGCATCCGCAACTTGCCGGCGCGCGCCGTTCATGGCGCTTCCGCTCGCGCCAACCCGCTGCGGCGAGTCTCCGAGACGGCCGCGCTCCCAGAATGAAAATGGCTGGTGGTGCATCCAAAGGTTTTCCGTAACCGGGTTGTCGTGGTAACGCAGACAGCCCTGTCTGCTGTTTCGCAGGCTGCCCAGCCTGCGGGGCGGCGAAGGGAACCAGGCGCGTGGAGAGTAAGGAATCGTTCTTCACCCGCCGGGCCGACGGGCCGTCGGCGATACGGCAGGCTGGGCAGCCTGCGCCACACGACAGACAATTTCGGGATGCACGGCACCCATGCCACATCCTCGAAATACTCAGGGACAGGA
>VHDF01000126.1 GCA_016871495.1 Verrucomicrobiota bacterium
GTTCGTGAGCGCGTAAGAAAAAGGCCATCAGCCCTGGATCTTAGCAGGCTCGAAGGGGATGGGAAGAGCCGAGGTCTGCACACAACGTAAAAAGGCGATTTTGGAGGGGTGAAAATGTCGATTTTGTGGGGGATTTTGAATTTCCGCTCCCGCGATTTTTTTCAAAAACCCCGCCAGTTGCGAAAGTCGGGTTAACCGCGCCCTTGTGGTGCGAGATGATGCACGGGGGAGCGCGATTTGATCCAACCCGCATTGCGGAAACTCCATGGGGAACGTTTCCCACCCCAGTCGAGTGTGAAAGATGCGGGCTAGCGGGTCAGGGTTTCTCGGGAACTCCCAACTCCTTCAACTTGGCAGCCACATCCGCACCGTGCTTGCCGGCATTCACTTTGGTGTCGATGAACAGGATCTTGCCGTCTTTTCCGATGTAGAAGGTCCAGCGTTGGGCGAAGTTTCCATTCGCGGCTAGCACCCGGTAGGCTTTGGCGACGGCTTTGGTTTCGTCGCTCAGAATGGGGTAATCGAGCCCGAGGGATTCGGCGAACTTCTTGTTCCCCCTTTCACCCTCCATCGGATCACAACTCGCAGCGAAGTAGACGGCTTCGAACTTCTTCAGCGCGGCGCCGCTCTCACGGAGCGACTTGCATTCGGCCGTTCACCCACCGGTAAAAGCCTTGGGAAACCACGCAATCACCACCGCTCTCTTTCCCTTGTGGGTGGAGAGCGCATGCATTTTCCCGTCGCTGCCGGGAAGCGCAAAATCCGGCGCCGGGTCTCCGGCCTTCGGGGAATCGGCCGCCCTCAGGCTCACGGACGGCAGGGAGGTGAGAAGGAGGCTCACCGCCAGGGAAAACCAAGCGCGCGGGGATTTCATTTTCATCATTCAAATAAAGCATCCTTCCATTTTCAAGCATTCCTTTCGTGCATCCGACATAGCCAAGCCCGGTTTCCTGTTCTACAATCCTGCTCGTTGCCGGAATCGTCATGGCTATGAAATCTTCGAAATCCACCTCCACCCGCGTTATTTCCCTGATCGCCAATGGCGATCTTCGACTGTCCGCCAACCAAAAATGTTGGGCCGAGCAAGCCAAGATGGAGCGTGCTCTTTCCAAAGCCGTGGCCGATTGCGGATTCAGGCTCATCCGCGCACACGCCTTCGACCCGAAAAAGCAGCACGGATTTATCGACTCTCAGAAGATGGGCCTGGAAGTCTTTCGTTCCTTGGATCCCGACGTTCCGTTGATCGTCGGCGAATCCGTCTGGCAGTACAGCCAGCATGTCCTGCCCGGGCTTTCCACCCATCGAGCCCCGATCCTCACCGTGGCGAATTGGAGCGGCACCTGGCCCGGCTTGGTGGGCATGTTGAATTTGAATGGATCGCTGACCAAAATGGGGATTCCGTACAGCACGCTTTGGAGCGAGGATTTTCGCGATCGTTTTTTCCTGGACGGACTGCGCGCGTGGATTGACACCGGCCGCGCCACGCACGATCAGTCGCACGTCCGGCCTTTCGATTGGCTTCGGATGCCGAGCCGGGACGAGGCTTTGGGCCGGGACTTCGCACGGCGGTTTCGCAACCGCAAAGCGCTGATGGGCGTCTTTGACGAAGGATGCATGGGGATGCACAACGCCATCATTCCCGATGAACTGCTGAACCCCACGGGAGTGTTCAAGGAACGCTTGAGCCAGTCCGCATTATATGCCGCGATGCATCAGCGAGTGACGGGCGACGAAGCGCGCGGGGTGCTGGACTGGCTGCAGCGCAAGGGGATGACTTTCCACTGGGGCCGGGACGAGGCGAGCGAGTTGACGGAGCGGCAGACCTTGGAACAGTGCCGGATGTATGTGGCGGCTCTGCGCCTGGCCGATGAATTCGGATGCGACACGATTGGCATCCAGTATCAGCAAGGATTGAAGGACCTGGCCCCCGCCAGTGATCTCGTGGAGGGATTGCTGAATAACGCCGAGCGCCCGCCGGTGCGGGAGGAGCATGGAACACGCGTCTTGTTCGAAGGCGAAGCGCTCCCCCACTTCAACGAAGTCGATGAAGGCGCGGGGTTGGATGGCTTGATCACTTACCGTTTATGGAGGGAGCTGGGATTCAGACCCGAGAACACGCTGCACGATCTGCGGTGGGGCCGTCACTACCGGGGACAGGGCATCGACGCCTACGTGTGGGTGTTCCTGATATCGGGGGCGGCTCCGCCGGCGCACTTCATCGGTGGGTATCGCGGAACGAGCAGTGAACGCCAGCCGGCCATGTACTTCCGATTGGGGGGGGGGACGGTCAAGGGGATTTCCAAGCCGGGCGTTATCGTATGGAGCCGGGTGTTCATCGCGCGGGGCAAACTTTGCTGCGACATCGGGGTGGGGAAGGTCGTCTCGTTGTCGGCCGAAGAGACCGACGATCGCTGGAAACAAACCACTCCGCAATGGCCGATCATGCACGCCGTCCTCGAGGGCGTGACACGGGACCAGATGATGGCCCGCCACAAGTCGAATCACATCCAGGTCGTCTATGCTCCAAGCGCGAAACAGGCGCACCGTGCCGCCCGCATCAAGGCGGCGGCGCTCGCGGAGCTCGGGTTGGAGGTTTGCTTGTGCGGCGACGTGGCCTTGGAATGAGTAAGCGAGGGCAAGACCGTCTCCCTTGGATTCTGGTGGCCTTGGTCTTTCTGATAGGGGACGCCATCCTGGCGATTGGGTTTTGGCGTCGCCACCGTGAACAGCGGCACGATGAAGCGATCGCTGCGGCTTCGAAAACTTACAGCATGGACCCAGCGGTCGTGAAGGCGGTGGTGTGGAAGGAAAGCCGGTTTGACGCAGCCTCGAGGGGCAAGGCGGGAGAAGTCGGATTGATGCAGATCCGCGATTTGGCGGCGCGAGAATGGGCGGACGCCGAGCGTCTGAAGGACTTTACCATGGAACATCTGACCTCGCCTTCGACCAATACCCTGGCGGGCACGTGGTACCTCAAGAAACTGCTGGGACGCTACCGGCACACGGATGGAGCCCTGGTCTATGCTTTGGCCGACTACAATGCCGGCCGGGCCAATGTTTTGAAATGGGCCAAAGGTTCGGCCGCCACGAACAGCGCTTTGTTTGCCGAGCAAATCGGCTTTCCAATGACGCGAAAATACGTTGCCGATGTCCTGGCTCGCACGAGTCGTTATGCGGGAGACTTTCCGGAGGTTTTGAAACCGTAGCGTGGCCGATCTCGGTCGGGCTGGCGAAGGGCTCGATGCCTTGGAATTGAGCGCGGTCGGGGAGGCGGGCAAAGCGATCATTGGGAATGGCGTGATGAGCGGCGCCATGTCACGACGACTGCGCATGCTGGTTGTTGGAAGGTGGTATCATGGGTCCATCGCGGTCAACGCTGGGATCGGATCTTTCTCTCCGCTGACGACCGGCGCAGTTTCCTTCGACGCGTGCGTAACTTTCCGAACGATTTGGCGTCGAAGTCCATTCCTCTGTCCTCATGGACAATCATGACTCTCCGATCCAGCGGACGCCTGGCTCGAATTTGAGCCACTCCACTCGCTGGTTGCACGTGACCGATGCAAGCCGGTTCAACCGCTGCTTGGAAAAGCTGGCTCGATATGCCTGGACCATGTACCGCGGCTCCCACGCACCATGTCGATGGCTGCTCCCGGGTTGCCGGGGCGTGCCCATGAATGGCAGATTGTGCGCCGTGCCCGCTCTCCTTTCACAGTGTTCCTTGCGTCTCGCTGGTATCGCTCCGGTCGTCGCCAGTGCGATGACTGCCGTATCGCTCGGCGCGGACATGCTTCCCGTTTCTCTCGGCCCGCCGTTGAACCCGCGATTCGAAACGGAACTCATCACCGATACCGCAGGCTACACGCAGCGGGGCGGCACCGGCCGCAGTTCTTGGGGCTTCAATCAATCCAACATCGTGCGGCATGGCGACGACGTGTACGCGATGTGCTGGCGCGATGACTTGCACCTGGTGGTCTTCCGGCGGGTCAAGCAAGGCCAGTGGGAAGCCAGTCCGCCGCTGCCCAGGGTCCCGCAAAACGGCGTCCTGCTTGTGGATTCCAAGGGACGGGTTCACGTCATCGCGGGCGAGAGCGCGAGTTACCATGCACGGTTCGATCCGCCAGGACAGATTCGAACCTTCTCCGTGCAACAGTTCGCCCGAGCCGACACCCGCTTCGGCGCCGGCATCGACGCCGGAGACAACATCCTGGTCGCGGGCGGATTGCCCGGAATGAGTTGGTACGTGCTGGGTGCGACCAACGGCTACCGGCCGGCTGCGCAGGGCCGCGTCGCGCACGAGAAGGGCCGGGCCTATTATTTCGTTGCCTATCGGGACGGAGCCGGTCACGCGTTCTGCTACGACGACTATTTCGTGAAAGGCTCCGGCTACCACACGCTGCGCACTTACTACTACTGGAATCCAAACCTTGTTCAAAATCCGGAGGGTTGGACGATGCAGACGATCAGTGACGTCTCCGACACGATCGCGGGCGCCGCGCGGGGTGCGACGGAGAACGAGGATCTGCTGCTGGATCGCGCGGGACGTGTCCACTTCCTTTACCTTCGGAACCCCACGCCCGGAACCGGCGAGTGGTCGTGGGCGACGGACGGACAGAAACGCTCGGATGACGCCCTGTATCATGCTGTCGGGCGCCCGGAGGGACCGTTTACCCACCACCGGCTGGGGAACTTCTCCCGGGGACGATTGCACGAAACGCCGGACGGGCGGCTCCACTATTTCCTCTGCCGCGGCGAATGGTTCCGCTTTGAACTGTGGTATGCCGTTGGCGAGATCAACGACCCTGGTCGCATCAGCGAACCAGTTCGACTCATGACCCCGACGCCGATCGATCATGTCTTCATTAACAGCACGCGCGCCGGTGGAAAACCCTCGAACGTGATCGACTGCTACTTCACCGGCCCCTACCCGGGGGAAACACGTCACGTGTACTACGGTCGACTGACGCCCGGGCGGGAGAACTGAACGGGAATCCCCAGGCTAATTCAGATTGACTCTCCGCAAGAGCATGCGCCACTTGGATCGAAACAAAATGAACTCACTCAATCGGAGGCAATTCGTCCAAGTCTCGATGGCCGTTGCGACCGTCGGCGTCATCGGTCCCGCCCTGGCGGCGGACGGCGCTTCTGTTCCCTCCCGGCAGCGCTACCCAAGGCGGCGATGCCGCATTCGGCGATTGGCCAATGACGGCGACAACAACGCGTTCTTTCCGTCAGCGGCCGCTGGGAAGCTGTTTGGCCTCGGCGACGGCTCGACGGTGATGGGGTACGCCACGGGACAGGGCGCAGCGCTGTGGCGTCAGATGGGCGGAATCTGGCAGCGCGGCACCCTTCTTCCCATTCAAAGACCGTACCTGGTTGAGGATGCGGAAGGTTTCGTTCACGCATTTGGATTGGAGGATCGCGGACGCGGCCAGGAGATCTGGCATTACACCGGACTCATGCCGCATTCGGTGAGCCGGTTCGACGCGGGCGAGCGGGTTTACGAAAAGAACTACTCAGCCGCGGCGATCGGCGACGACGGCACGCTCTACTATTTCGGCGCCGGACTGAAGACCTTCGGATTCCGGGAAAAGCCTCGCGGCGGCGCCTGGAGCGACACGCGCACCCTGGCCACGGGTTCTTGCATCTATCCGGCAGTCGTCTGCCGAGGTCCATCGATTCATCTCATCTTTTGCGGTTGGAACGCGGGACCAGCCCTTTACGAAGGGATTTATTACATGCGCTCCGACGACCGTGGCACTTCCTGGCATCGCAGCGATGGCCGGGCTTTGGGCCTGCCGGTCGACTGGAAGTCTTCTGAGATGGAAAGCTTATCGAGCAGCCAGGCCACGGGCGGCGGCGAGGCGAACACGCACAACCTCAGCCTCCTCGTGGACCAGGCCGCTCGTCCCCACGTGCTCTACTGGTACTCCCGGCCGTACGGCATCGCCTTTGGAGCCGCCTCCGGCAGCAAACCGGAACCCAACATCCGCGTGAAGCACCTCCGCCGGGATGACGACGGTTGGAAATCCAGCCTGTTGTGCCCGGAGTTGGATCGCGACATTGGCTATGCCGTCCTCGCGGAGGACGAGCGTAGCCGCCTTCATGCCGTGGTGACTCAGAAACGCAGCAACGACGCCTTCTACGATCTGGGCTACACCCTCAGCGAAGACGCTGGAGACACGTGGGCTCCGATCCAAGCTTTGACCCTTGACGCGAATCGCCTGCGCCTCAGCTACGCGCACGTGGCCGTCAATCCACGTATACGCCACGGCCACCTCCAGTTCACCTGCAACATGTGGTCCGGAAAGAAGCCTTCTCCGATTTGGTATGGGCAAATTGAACTGGATTGAGCCTGAATCCCGGGCATCAACACTCACTACGGAAGCCGGGATGGCGGGCGAACCTGGAGTCCGGTCCGGGCGTTGACCGACGATGCCGCCCGCCGCTCGGCGCACTACGTGACGCCACAATGGGCCCGGGTCGGGAATCGCTACGAGATTGTCTGCGCCGGATTCAACCACGCGCCCGAATCGCCGGTGTTCCGCGGCGCCATCGAGGACAACCTCTTCGCATGAAGGTCTCCTTGGAAATCATCAAGGCGAACAGCAACTACAACGGGCTGTTCAGCCAGAACAAAATCGTCAGCCTTGGCGATTACCTCTACATCACCTACGAAAGCGGAGCCGCTGGCTCGGTACTACACCGTGCACGCGCGGCGCGACGCGGATGGCTGGAAGCAAATGTTCCTCGATCCGCAGATCGTCAGCCCGAGCATCGTGGAGGATCCTACCGGGCGGCTGCATTGCCTGTTTACTTTCGCGGGCGAGAATTCACCGAACTTCAACGCGGGCTACATGTGGAGCGACGACGGCGGCGATCACTGGTCGAAGATCGAGCGTGTGACCTGCGACACCGTGGCGAAGGCGTCGTTGGGCGGGGTTTATTGGCTGGCGGAGCCCTATCGTGGCCGGCTCTGCTTCGTGATCAACAACGGTTCGACCCTGTATTATGGGACCTTGCTGGTTTGAAGATGGCCGCTCCCAAAGCCTGCGTATTGTCCAGTGCCAGGAGCAGAATCTTGAACCTTTCCAGCACGTACGGGAAACCGAACGGAACCTTCAACCGCCGGTCGGCGGATTCCTCAACCCGGTATTCCCCCAGCGTTCGCGTGGCTGACATAGCCGGAGTCGGGGTTGAAGAGATGCGGCAATTCGTCGAAGGGAATGCGGCCGCGCACTTCGTCGCGTCCGGTCCATCCTTCGAGGGCGCGGCGGGGCAAACCGTCGTGACCAGGTGTGGGACTGACCCTTGTAATTCTACCGGGTGCCAGGAGTCATTTCTTGCCGATACGGAACAAATGCTCCGCCCCGCGGATGAACAGCGCGCCGTCACCCACGGCATAGCTCGCCAGCGTGCGCTCACCCAGCTCGTTCTTGGAAAGTGGCTCAAACATCTTCCCAGCCTTCAGCACATAGCCCACGCCTTCCTCGTTCTGAAAATAGATGCGGCCGTCGGCAAACACCGGGGATGCCGAGAAGGCGCCACCGAGACGTTCGTTCCAATGGACCGTGCCCGTCTTCGCATCGGCGCAGGTCGCGATGCCGGCGTCCGACACGAAGTAAAGTTCTGAACCCACCACCAGCGCCGAAGGTGTGCTTGGCGCGCCGCGTCCGGTCTGCCAGGCCAGATGAGTCGAGGTCACGTCGCCTTCCCCGCCGGGCCGGATGGCGAAGAGTTTCGGAAAGTCGTAGTCCGTGTTCACGAACAGCAACCCGTGTGCGAACACCGGACGGGGCACGACCGAGAAGCCCGCGCCCGTGCTGACCTTCCACAGCGCGCGACCCGTGGCCGGATCGTAGGCGTAGGTCCCACCCGAGCCGGGGCTGATGAGTTCTTCACGACCACCGTTGGTAATGAGCAGCGGTGTGCTGAACGAAAACTTCCTCGGAACGGATTCGTTGTCCCGCGGCGTCTTCCACTGCACCTCGCCGGTGCGCCGATCCAGCGCCACCACCACCGGGTTGGTCATCCCATCGCAACTGAAGATCAATCGTTCGCCCGCCAGCACCGGCGAGCCGCCGTTGCCATGCATAGACGGATACTGGATCGAGGTCTGCCGCCACAAGACGCGGCCCTCCAAGTCCAGGCACGCTGTGCCCAAGTGTCCGAAGTGGACGTAAAGCCGGCCATCGCGCACGAGCGGCGTGGGACTGGCGTAACTGTTCTTGCGATGGAGACTCGAACCGTCCTCCGGGCTGAACACATTCGTGCTCCAGAGCAACGCCCCGTCGCGGGCATCCAGACACAGCGCGATCAGCTTCAAACCCTTTGCAGCCTCACGGGATGTCGCGGTCGTGAGATACAGACGACTGTTTACGAGCACCGGTGAAGACCATCCTGCGCCCGGAATCGCCGACTTCCAAGCCACATTCTCGGTCCTGCTCCAGCGAATCGGGACGTCCTTCGCCGGTGAATGTCCTTGCCCGGTCGGCCCGCGAAACTCGGGCCAGTCGTGCGCACCCAGGGTAAGCACCAGGAGATATGCCAAAGCGGAAAGCGCGACCCTCGCCGAGGTGGAATTCATGGGCGAGTTACCTACACTCTCAAACCCGCGATGCCAAGGCTGTCGTCAATGGATGGGGCGGATTTTTCCCAGCGCAAAACCTGGCGAAGCAGCAGTTCGTGAAGGACTACGAAGGGCTGACCGTGCCCCATACTGTGAGAGCTCCGAGTTCAAGCCGATGAAATTCATGACCGGATTTTCATTCATCCCTCTGCGATTTGCTCAGGCCGCCATTCTCGCGGCGATTCCAACAGCTTTTGTCCAAAGCAGAGACCTGACCCGAATGGCTCTGCATTCGAGTGAGGCTGGAACGAGGGACCTTCTTCAGATCTAGTCGTTGACTGCCTGGGTCACCCGCCTCAGCGGGAGTGGCGGCGCCACCGGAGTAGCTGCCCACTTCCGCCAGGAGCATTTCGGCGGGACTGGTGATGATCGCCATGCTACGCACTTCCATCGCTGCCAACCGTCATTCTGAAATCCGCACGGCGATTTCGGACAAAACTCGTCCTCCGGTACTCGATCCGCCATACTGGTCCCATGTCCAACGTCACCCTCCTACTGAATGCCATTGAGGCCGGCGATCCGAAGGCGGCCGACGAGCTTCTCCCGCTGGTCTATGAAGAGTTGCGCAAGCTGGCGGCATCCAAAATGGCTCAGGAGAAGCCCGGCCAAACCCTTCAGGCCACCGCCCTGGTGCATGAAGCTTGGCTCCGACTGGCGGGTGGCGACTGACAGAGCTGGGACAGTCGACGCCACTTTTTGCGGCTGCCGCCGAGTCCATGCGCCGCATTATGGTTGAGAAGGCCAGACGCCGGTTTCGGCTCCGGCATGGTGGCGGGTTGGAGCGCGTGGACGTGGATGACGTGGAAATTGCGGCGGGTGTCCGTGAGGAACAACTGGTGGCCATGGACGAGGCGCTGGCACGCCTGGAACGTGAGGATCCGAAGCGGGCCGAAGTGGTCAAGCTGCGTTACTTCGTGGGTTTGACCAATCGCGAAACGGCCGAGGCGATGGGGCTTTCGGAAGCCACCATTGAGCGCCACTGGTCTTTCGCCAAAGCCTGGTTGTTCAGCCAGATCGAGCCTGCACGTTGATTCACCACTTTTTTAAGTTGGTTGAGGGCATTCGACTCAAAACGGCGCATAGATGGCTGGAAGCACAACCGAATCTGATCCATGAACGACCACAATCAGCTCCTCGAAACCCTCTTCAATGCTGTCCGGGCGCTTCCGCCGGATTCCCGGGCGGAATACCTGAAACTGGCCTGCAAGGAGGACATCGGCCTGCGCCAGGAAGTGGAAAAGCTTCTCAAGGCAGCGGAAAGTGCGGATGGGCTCTTTGAGGCCAGGCCGGTTGGACTGACTCAACCTGAAAAAACCGTTCTTTACTCCGGAATTCATGAAGGTCCCGGCACGAAGATTGGCCGGTACAAATTGCTTCAGCAGATTGGTGAAGGCGGCATGGGCGTGGTGTACATGGCCGAACAGGAAGAACCGGTCCGCCGTCGGGTGGCGCTGAAGATCATTAAGCTGGGCATGGACAGCAAACAGGTGGTAGCCCGATTTGAGGCGGAGCGACAGGCGCTGGCGATGTTGGGATGATCCATCATGGCCAGCGCCTGGCGCTCGGTCTCAAAGCGTGCGATGACGAATTTCGTCAACGACCGCGACCGGCACGGAGATTGGGGACGCGAAATGGCGATCGACCTGGACCCCGGAATGGGCGGATGAAGTCGAAGGGTCTGGGAGCAAAGGTGGTTGGATTGGGGCGGCCGCGACGGGGCAGGCAATCAGACGTATCAGCCGCCGGGCGGCGGAGGATTCCGCATCGAAGAAGTATTGCCAGGATCGAGTTCAAACCTTAGAAGGATC
>VHDF01000127.1 GCA_016871495.1 Verrucomicrobiota bacterium
CCCAGGCCGGAACGACGACCTCCGTACCCGCTCGGTTGACGTTGCTGGCGTCCGCCGAATCGGTCGCCGAAGATTTTGCTTCCGGGGTTCCGATCTCCGTGACGCGGAACGGCGATCGCACCACCGCCCTGACCGTGACTCTCTCGGCCTCCGCCGCCGGATTCACAGCGGGCAACGCGGTCCTCGTCGTCACGGATCGCGACCTGCCCGACCTCGCGGTCGCCAGCGTCGCCGGTCCCGCGACGTCTTCGCCGACGACCCGTTCACCGACGTGATCGAGCCGAGCATCCCCTACTCGCTCGGTGTCCTCATCCACAACCGCGGACGCGGCGCGGCGCGCAATGTCCGGATCACATCGGCCCAGCCCAAGATCATCGAGAACTCGAAGGGCCTGCTGATCGATTTCGAGATCCTCGCCACCGAGGTCGCCGGCCAGAACCAGACCCCGTCGCTCACCGCCGATTTTGGCAATGTCGATCCCGGAGCCGTCGCCGTCGGACGCTGGCTGCTTCGCTCGTCCCTGCAAGGTCTCTTCATCGATTACCAGGCCACCTTCGAACACCTCGATGGCCTCGGCGATCCCCGCCTCTCGCTCATCGAAGGCGTCGAAATTCACGAGATGAACCACGTCGTCGAAGCCGGTGGATCCTTCGCCGACGGCAAACTCGACTTCCTCGCCAACGACGTGCCCGACCTCGAAGACCTTCCCGACACGCTCCATCTGAGCGACGGACGCATCGAACCCGTCGCGCTCGCCTCGCCTGCCACTTTCGACGCCCCGCCCGCGCCAGGCCGTCTCGAGGTTCGCTTGACCACCACCATGCCCTCCGGGTGGGGATACCTCCGAACCACCGAGCCTGGTGACGGACGATTCCGGCTCGTCAAGGTCCTCCGCGCCGACGGCACCGTACTGCCGCTCGACCTCGCCGTCTGGACCACGGATCGCACGTTCGTCGGCAATTCCCAGCGCCCGATCCGTCAGAACCTCCTCCATCTCCTCGACTACAACGGGCGCGGATCCTACACGCTCGTCTATCAGATGCCCGCCGCCGCCGACACCCTTGCCCCGGCCAGCCGCGTCGCCGATCTCCCCTCCGAGAGCTTCCCCCAAATCCCCGTTCGCTGGTCCGGCGACGATGCTGGCGGTTCCGGGATTGCTTTCTTCGACGTCCTCGTCTCGACCGACGACGGCCCGTTCGTTCCGTGGTTGAGATCGACGACGCTTCCTGGCGCGCGCTACGAAGGCGCGCCCGGACATCGCTACACCTTCTATAGCGTCGCCACCGACCACGCAGGCCGCCACGGGGACGGCGCTTCGCGGAATGCGGGTCGCGAATCGAACCGCGTTCGTCCAGTATTTCTGGCGCTGTCCCTTTTCCCTTGCCCCCAACTCTTCTCTCGGTGCTTGCAGCAGGAACCAAAATGGTCATTGTAACATTCGACTATGAACCCACCCGCTTCCCTCGGTAGCTCACTGCACCGTGCGGCGTTGAACCCAAGTCACCCATCCCGGTTCAACCTCGCTTTTACCCTCATTGAACTCCTCGTAGTCATTGCAATCATCGCCATCCTGGCAGGCATGCTCTTGCCCGCTTTGGGGCGAGCGAAAGAAAACGGCAAGCGCGCGGCGTGCCTATCGAACTTGCGCCAGTGCGGACTGGCTTTGACCTTGTATGAATCGGATTTCAGGCGCTACCCGCTGCCGTGTTACGAAGCGGGGACGTTTGGCGGTTTCAAAGGCCATCCCGTCACCCAGATGCTGGCCGATACGCGGGGCGCTTATGGCGGACCCGCCTACGACATGCGGGTCGGACTCAAGGACTACATCGGGGATTTTCGCGCGTGGTTTTGCCCATCCCAAGCCCCGCGATTTGATCCGCTGTCCGTGCCGATTCCCGTCAAAAATGGCTACATCTTCGGAGGCTATGTGGGATTCTACGGCAAAGCCTACGGAAAGGGCAGCCAATACTTGCTGCGGACCACGGACGAATGGCTGGACAAAGCCGACCGATCTCGCACCGCTCTCATGGCGGACATTTTTTACATCAACGAAGGCGAAAAGATCACCCGGATCAACCACATCAACATGGGCTTCCGCTCCGGCGCGGAAGTGGCCACCGGGACGGGTCCGGGCTTTTACACTCAGGCGGTGATCGCAGGGACGAAGCCCGACCCGCGCTTTTACGGGGCCACGCTGTTCACGGATGGTTCCGCGTCCGGCGGAAAGCTGGGGCAATTGGAAGAGGTGGACGTGGCGTCACCGGGCGGCAATGAGAAGCATTGGCTGTTCAAGCGGTGAGGCCGGATGTCGGCCACCAGACGCGGAGCAATCCCGCTGCGCGGGACACCATCGCGCCCCAACCGAGTCCCATCGGGACTCCATCATTCAGCCCAGGGTTGGTGGTCCGAGCCAGACTGGCGAGGAGCACCTGCCCTGGGTCATCGTCCCCCAAATGATTCCCAACCCCAACGAGGTTGCATCACCCGCGCCCGCCGCCGCCGCCGCACCATTCAACTCCTTCAGGGTTGATGAGTTCATCGCACCCTCACCCAGCGTAGGCGATGCTTGCCCGTGCGGCTCGCACCGCCAACGCTGCGCTGGATGAATCAATCCCTTGAGCGGAGGTTTACAGCCCGGCCTGAGAGTGATACTCATTTTGCATGATTCAGCCGGAACAATTGGTTGGCGATGAATGGGCCGAGTGGTATCGACTCACTCCCGCGCAACGCTGGCTGGAAAGCGAGAAGCTCTGGCAAACCTACCTCGCGCTGGGAGGTTCACTTGATCCCGAACCCGATACGCAAAGTCCTTTCTTCGATGCGCGCGCAGCGCGTTCGCGCCCTGCTCATGGGCGGGCAGGCGTGCGTGTTCTACGGCGCGGCCGAGTTTAGCCGCGACACCGATTTCGTCATCCTTGCCGACGCTCCGAACCTCGCCCGTCTGCGCAAGGCGCTGGCGGAATTGCAGGCCGAACCCATCGCCGTCCCGCCTTTTGCCCTCAAACATCTCCGGCGCGGTCACGCTATCCATTTCCGCTGCCAGCATCCGCAGGCAACGGGGATGCGGGTGGACCTGATGTCCAAAATGCGCGGTGTAGATTCCTTCGCCAAACTTTGGATGCGCCGCACGACGCTGCGAACTCCCGGCGGCGAGAAATGCGATTTGCTTTCGCTGCCTGACCTGGTACAAGCCAAGAAAACCCAGCGCGACAGGGAATACTGGCTACCGCTCAAGAAAGAATTGGAAAAACTGCGCCACGCGAAATGAACAGGGAATTGTCACCCAAACAACGCGACGCGTTGCTGGCAGCGTTGCAGGGGCGGTTTGACGCGAACCAGGCCCGTCACCCGGGCTTGGCGTGGGCCACGGTGCAGGCAGGGTAATCTGCCCCCGGAGCGCGGCTGTGTCGCAGACCAGCCGCAGCAACGTCCGAGTGGCATAGCGCCTCCGAATCATCCACCCGCGTCGCCAGGTCCTCGTCCGCGCAAACGGCTTGTCTCGCCTTCGTGAAAGCAACCAGCGGAAGCACGAAGAACACGGCGAGGATCACCAAAGCCAACAAGACCACGAACGTTTCCATAATCTCGCGCCTCCTCCGGAAGACGCCCGCCCGCGCAGCGCCTAATCTTCGATCTGCCAATACGAATGAACGATCTTGTTGCGTCGCCACTCCCAAAGCTTGGCAAACGCCAAACGTTCGACGTGCCCGTCCAACAACGTGACATTCGCGCCTTGGCTGTGCACGGTTGGTCGTCCATTGTTAAACGGAGCTTCGGTGGAATACACGCCATCGTGGCTATCCGGCATCCCGTCCTTGTTCACATCCCGATCAAAGCCCCAACTTAGCGGTGTGTAGACGTGAGCCGACACCGATTCCAGGAAGAGCATGGCGTCGGCTGGATGGCGGATGCGGGCCGCCCGGAGCGGTTTCATTTCGTTCCCATAATAAAAGGGTCCCGTCAGCGGGTTGCCAAAAAGTCCATAGTTCACGCCGATCCAACTATTCCAGTTCTTGCGCGGCACGCCCGGAGTCGTCCGCGCGAACGGCGGCGGCCCGACACTCCCGCCCGGGCACTTGCGGATGTCCGCCGCATACGCGTCGCCCTGGCCAGCGACGGTCGCATCGGACGCTTTCGTGATATAGGGTGCCAGTTTTTGGTACCAGTAGGTCGTGGTCGCGGTGGCCGGAAACTGATCGGCAAAAAGCGGGAATCGATCTTCACTGTCATCGACGTAGATCATGGTGGCCAAACCCCATTGCTTTTGATTGGAGAGGCACCGAATCGCCTGGCCTTTGGCCTTGGCCTTGCCCAGCGCGGGCAAGAGCATGCCGGCCAGGATAGCAATGATGGCAATGACCACGAGCAACTCGATGAGGGTGAATCCCCGAGTGCCTATACGAAAAGGAGAGCTTCGGGAGGATGGAAGCGACCGGCGATTCATAAGCCACCAAGCACGCCGAGTCGCGGTTCTGTCAAACTAATTCTCGTTTCCGTAAAGCCGACCTCGCCGCAAATTGGATTCTCGGATTTTTGGCTGCACCCCAGTGATCCGCTGGTGGCGCTCGTTCCCCGTACAACCACCGGCTAATCACTGGCAAACCTCCGGCTTGTTCACGTGTTCACTCCAACGAAATCAGCGAACGAGCAGACTCCAGGTTCCAACCACTACTTGAATCCTCGCTCGCGAGAAAACGCCATTTTGCCAACAACTTCGAGATGCACCTTCATCGATCCGC
The DNA here is from genome assembly GCA_016871495.1 of Verrucomicrobiota bacterium. NCBI lineage: Bacteria > Pseudomonadati > Verrucomicrobiota > Verrucomicrobiota bacterium. Next base: position 4,740 of record VHDF01000127.1, read on the forward strand.
ACACACCCAAGACCCTCAAATCGCAAACCATCAACGGAAAGACCGTTCAGCGCCTTCCTTCGCCACCGGCCGAAGATCTGGTGCTGTTGGTCCAGACTCGATAGCCTCTCCAGCCATGAACCCTGCCGCCTGTTCGCCTCCCGAAACACAAAAGCCGCTGCTTCGTCCGCATTTGCTACGCTCCGAGGCGGTGTCAGATCACGAGGTGAAGGGGCTCAAGCCCAAGGATCGAAGAGGAGAACCACTGAAGAGACGGAGCACACGGATGCGGTGGAACCTGGCACCGGGGACTGGATGCTATCAAGGTTCCGGATGGGACATTCCTTCGTCGTTCGCTTTCCGTGTCTTCAGTGTCTTCCGTGGTTTCGATTTCGGAAATCAGATCAGGTCGAGCGTCCGGAGTTGGCCGCGTGCCCTGGGCCTCGCCTTGCTTCTGCTGCTCGCCCTGGGCAGCCTTCACGCCGCGCCCATCCGTCTCCATCCGGACAATCCGCGTTACTTCCAGTGGCGTGGTAAACCGACGGTCATCATCACCTCGGGCGAGCATTACGGCGCGGTCTTGAACCTCGACTTCGACTTCCGCAAATACCTCGACACGCTGGCGAAGGACAAACTCAATGGCACGCGGCTCTGGGCCGGGGCGTATGCCGAGACCGGCGGCAACTTCGGCATCACCGGCAACACGCTGGATCCCGCCCCCGGCCGCTTCATCAGTCCGTGGGCGCGCAGCGATCAGCCCGGCTATGCGGACGGCGGCAACAAGTTCGATCTCACGCGTTGGGACGGCGCGTTTTTCAAACGACTCAAGGACTTCGTCGGCTATGCCTCCAAGAAGGGCGTCGTGGTCGAGGTGGTTCTGTTTTGTCCGATGTATGAGGAGTCCATGTGGTCGGTGTGCCCGATGAACGCGCGCAACAACATCAACGGCCTCGGCGCCATCTCGCGTCACGAACCGCTCACACTCGACAAGTCCGGCGGCCTGCTCGCCGTGCAAGAGGCGATGGTCCGGAAGTTTGCGGCGGAGTTGCGCGAGTTCGACAATGTCACCTTCGAGATCGTCAACGAACCTTACGCGACCAACCCGCGAGTGCCGGACAACTGGCAGCGCCACATGACGGACGTGCTGACCGCCGCGATGAAGGACTGGCCGCAGCCGTTCCTCATCTCCTGGAACATCGCCAACAACTCGGAGAAGGTCACGAACCCGCACCCCGCCGTGTCGTCATTCAATTTCCACTACGCCACGCCGCCCACGGTGGTGGAGGAGAACTGGGCGTTGAACAAACCCATCGGCGACAACGAGACGGGCTTTCGTGGCACCAACGACACGGTTTACCGTGCCGAGGCGTGGGACTTCCTCATCGCAGGCGGCGCGTTGTTCAATCATCTCGATTACTCCTTCGCCGTTGGCTTCGAGGACGGCACCTACCAATACCCGGCCACGCAACCCGGTGGCGGCAATCCGACTCTGCGCCGGCAATTCGGCATCCTGAGCAAGTTCATCCGTGGCCTCGATTTCATCCGCATGAAACCGGACAACTCCGTGATCAAGGGCGGCATCCCGTCCAACGGCACGGCGCGGGCGCTCGTCGAACCTGGCAAGGCTTATGCCATCTACGTCCGCCGGTCGGCGGCGACCGGGCCATTCAGCGTGCGCTGGACGGGTCTGGTCGATGCGCCGGTCACCGGCGAGCTGACCTTCCACACGTTCTCGAACGACGGCGTGCGCCTTTGGGTGAATGACCAGTGGCTCATCGACAAGTGGGTGGACCAGTCCGAAGTCGAGCACACCGGCAAACTCGCCGTAGCGGCCGGACAGAAGCTGCGGGTGAAGCTCGAATATTTCTACAACGGGGGCCAGGGCGCGGCGAAACTCTGGTGGTCGGCGAGCGGTCTGTCCAAAGCGCCGGTGCCCGCGGGCGCGCTTCATCTTCCGGATGGCTCCACCCTCGGCCTCAGGGCGGAGTATTATCGCGGAAACAGTTTTCAGACGCCCTGGCAAACGCGCACGGACACGCAGGTAAATTTCGCCTGGGGCACGGCCAGCCCGTTCCCGACGCCAGCAGGCGATGGAGCGGTGGCGTTGCAGGTGGAGTTACCGTCGGGCAAGTGGCGGGCCGAGTGGCTCGACACCAAGACCGGCAAGACGGTGGGTGATGCGCGCGTCACCGGCCCGGGCGTGGTCACGCTCGGCGCGCCGGCGTTCGCCGACGACATCGCGCTGCGGATTCTCAAGCGCTAATCAGACCATCCATGAAAGCTCCTGTTCTCCACGCTCCTTCCCCACTTCCGTGTGCGAAGTCTGTGCCGTGACTCCTCCTGTTGATTCTTGTCGCGGCGGCTTCCGCTGCCGAGTTCCGCGTGGGCTTCGCGTCCGCCGACATCACACCGCCAATCGGTTGGCGGCGCGCCGGCAATTACACCGAGCTCATCAGCACCGGTGTCAACGACCCGCTGATGACCAAGGCCATGGTCGTACAGGAGGGTGCGACGACGTTTGCATTCGTGGGGAACGACCTGTGTTCCGTGCCGCGCGATCTCACGGACCGCGCCCGCACCCGGGCCAGCCAGCTCACCGGGATTCCCGTCGCGAACATCGTCATCACCGCGACGCACACCCATGGCGGACCCGAGTATCTGGGGCCGTTGCGCGAGTTCCTGCACGAGCGTGCCAAGAAGGCGAACAACGGTATCGACCCGCATGAACCGATCGACTATCGGGCGCAACTCGTCGAACGCTGGTCGGATGTCATCGCCAAGACCTGGTCCAATCGCCAGCCGGCGTTGCTGGAACTGGTCATCCCCCGCCTGGAAGGCATCGCCTTCAATCGCCGTTACTGGATGAAAGACGGCTCGGTCGGCTGGATTCCGCGCAAGGGCGACACCAACCTCTTTCGCCCGGCCGGCCCGGTGGACACCGACTTTCCGTTCCTGCTCGCGCGCCGCGCCGGCTCCAAGGAAGGACTCGGCTCGCTTGCCGTTTTCGCCATGCACACGGCGGTGTATGGCGGGCAGCCGTTCGGCGCGGATTTCCCCGGCCACTTGCAGACCAACCTCACGGCGGCGTTTGGCCCCAGGTTTGTTTCCATCTTTGGCGAAGGCTGCGCCGGTGACGTGAATCATATGAACCCGTTCAATCCAGACCCGCAGCACTGGACGAACGTCTCGCCTTCCATCGGCCGCGCGATGGCGCAGGTCGCGCTGACGAATCTTCCCTATGCGAGCGCTGTTAAGCCGGGTTCGTTGGCGGTGCGCTTCGCACATCGCGGCACCGACGCGACGCTCTTGGAGCCGTTGCGGTTCCAGATGGCGATCGATGGCAGCCGAGCGAGTTGGAAGCCGACGTTACGTTAAAGGAGCTTGCCGTTGCCCTCCTCTCGACTCGACCTCACAGCAAGCAGCGGCCTGTCAATTTCGTTCAAACCCGCGATCAAGACATACAAGCCGGAGGCTGGGCGGATCGGTAAGAGTTACAGCATGAAAATGCAGAATAGCAGATCTGGAGCGGCACGCGGTTTCACTTTGATCGAGTTATTGGTCGTCATCGCCATCATCGCGATTTTGGCGGGCATGCTCTTGCCCGCCCTCTCGAGGGCAAAGTTGAAGGCGGGCGGGATCGCCTGCCTGAACAACGCAAAACAACTCGGCCTGGCCTACGTCATGTATGGACAGGATTTCGACGACGTCTGTCTGGGACCTTTTTCCAGTCGGATGGCGCCGGCCTGGGTCGAAGGCGGCATGTTTGGCGCCGCGGACTCCGCCGATATCCGCCATCTCACGAACAGTCCCACCTACAAGTATCTCACCACTCCAACCGTGTTCCGCTGCCCCGCCGACCAGGCGCAGTTGCGGGTTGGCGGGAAGCTGTTGCCGCGCAGCCGCAGTTATACGATGAACGCGTTCCTGGGCGACACCTCCACTTCGTGGGTTCAAAACAACGCCCAAAAATACAAGGTCGCGAAAAAATTCTCCGACTTCACCTCGCCTGGCGCGAGCGACGTTTACATCCTCATCGATGAACACGAAAACAGCATCAACGACTCCCACTTCTTTCCCTTCGACAATCTGCGCACGTTTGCCAACAACACTCCGTGGCTGGATGCGCCCTCCGGGCGGCACGGCAACGCCGCCGGCCTGACCTTTGCCGACGGACATTCCGCCATCAAGAAATGGCGCAGCAACGTCTCGGGGTTCAGGCGCAAGGGCGGCGAAGCCGTGCCCAACGACATCTCCTGGCTGCCCAGGGCCGACAAGAATGACTGGACCTGGTTTACCGAGCACATCGCGTCGCTCAAATAGCCAGAGCGCGAGGATCGCCTGAGGAAAAGGACTCGTCGTCTCTGGACGTCAATTTCGTTCAACCTCAGGTGGAATCCATCCAAGCTGGAAAAAGTTCCTTCTGCTACGAAATAGCTCCTGAATCCAAGGCCCGTCGAGCGCCACCGCTTTGCCCTGGCTGGCCGGGGACTGGCCGAAACCGCCATGATCACATCCTTCTTATATAAATCTATGAGCACACCAAAAAATCCAATCCTCCTGTGCTTCTCGCAACATCGCGCGGCCTCGCTGCTGCTGACTCTGCTTCTCTGCTTGTGGGGAGGCGCCACCGCAAATGCCGCCGAAATCCTCTTCGTTCACGCTCCGAGCGGCGGCGCGCCGTCGGCGACGGACCAGAAGTTGATTGATGAACTGAGCCGAGGTTTGGGGCACAAGGTGAAACTGCGTCCGGTGGCCAGCGCCGCTGAGAAACCTGCGGGCAGCGAGGCCGATGCGATGGACCTTGTCGTGGTGAGCGAGTCGGTATCCTCGGGTGCCGTCGCTGACGCCTTCAAGGACGTGACCAAGCCGGTGCTGATGTTGGAGGCGTTCATCGCCGATGACATGCTGGTCGCGGTGCCAGGAACAGCCGCCAACCAGACGCAGGTGGACATCCTCAATCCGGACCATCCCCTGGCGGCCGGGTTGAGCGGCGCGGTGGACATCTACAAGGCGGCGAAGATCCTTTCGACTTTCACTTCGACCTCGACGGACGCGATCAAGGTGGCGTCGGCGGTGGGGCAACCGGACACCGGGGCGCTGGTGGCGTTCCTGAAGGGCGCGAAGATGGAGAGCGACTTCGTGGCGCCGGGGCGGCGCGTCTGCCTGGGGCTGCATTCGGCGGTACCCGAGGAATACACCTCACAAGCCAGGGCCTTGTTCCGTGCAGCGGTGAGTTGGAGTCTCAGCCCGGAGAAGTCCGTCCTCTTCGTTCACGCTCCGAGCGGCGGCGCGCCGTCGGCGACGGACCAGGCGTTGATTGATGAACTGAGCCGGGGCCTGGGTCACAAGGTGAAACTGCGTCCGGTGGCCAGCGCCGCGGAGAAGCCCGCGGGCAGCGAGGCCGATGCGATTGACTTGGTGGTGGTGAGCGAGTCGGTATCCTCGGGCGCTGTCACTGACGCCTTCAAGGACGTGACCAAGCCGGTGCTGATGCTTGAGGCGTTCATCGCCGACGACATGCTGGTCGCGGCGCCGGGAACAGTGGCCACCCAGACGCAGGTGGACATTCTCAATCCGGACCATCCCC
>VHDF01000128.1 GCA_016871495.1 Verrucomicrobiota bacterium
ACGACATTGAGTTCTCGTTCCGGAGCTGAACCTGCACGAGGATTCACACTGATTGAATTGCTCGTTGTGATCGCCATCATCGCGATTCTGGCTGGCATGCTTTTGCCTGCGTTGTCCAAGGCCAAGAGGATGGGGCAGCGGACCACGTGCCTGAATAATCACAAGCAATTGCTGCTTTCAATGACCCTCTATGCGAATGATTTTCAGGATTCGCTTCCTTTTCATGGAGCGGGACCGCTGCCCCTGATCTGCTGGCTGACCAAGTTTCCACTTCCCTCCCCCGTCACTCTTTCCAATGTCACCAGCGGCCAGTGTTATCCCTACCTTCAGAGCACCGCGGTGTTTTTGTGCCCTTCGGATAAAACGAACGGCGGCATTTACGCGACTTTGTACAAGCAACGTTACCTTCGCTGCACGAGTTACATCATGGAAACCACCAGCCAACCGGCATGGCAAACGAAGCCCTACGGCTTGAAACTCGGCGCGTTTCGGGCCGATGGCATTCTGCTGATGGAGCCCGATCCAAGAAATCCTGGACCGCTTTTCAATGATGGCGCCAATGACCCGATCGAAGACCAGGGTGTCCAGCATGGGGACGGGTCCAACGTCGGTTGCTATGGTGGTTCTGCCGAGTACATGAAGTTCTCGCGCTGGAAGCAGGAACAGAAGGCGAATCCCAGCCGCCTGAATTGTGCGCCTTGAATCCGCCCGATGAATCGTTTGGCCTGAGCGGATCATCGAATTCCCATGAACAGCTCACCTCACAACTGCATCCTTTGCTTCATCATCGCCGCGAGTCTGGCTCTGTTAGCCGCATGTGACCGGAACCCGGGCAAAGCGAAGGCGGGGCAATTGCCCGACGCTCTTCCCCCAGACCAGGCGGCAATGCAGATCGAGAGTACGTTTTCAGCCAATCCGGACGAATGGGTGAAGACAACCGTCCAATCGGCGATCAAGGCGCTTCGCGACAAGAAGTACGATGCGGCCTATGCTGCGTTGCAAATGTTGAAGGTTTCCGGAAAGATCGGTGAGGCCGAGGATATGGCGGTTCGGAATGCGATCATCGGTGTCTCCATGGCGGCTGCCAGAGCTGCGGAACGAGGGGACGCGCAGGCCGCCGAAATGATGAAAAACATTCGGTAAACGGTGACAGGGAGGCCTCCGGAGCAGGAACGCGCCGCACTCAGTCGGGCAGGGGCCGCCCTTTTGTTTCTGGCGCGAAAAAAATGGTAATCACACCCACCAGGAAGATGGCGGAAAGTGTCATGGCTGACTGCCTGAGCGGGACTGCGAATCCCATGCCTGCATAGAGGACTGCCAGCTTGCCCAGGGTCAAGGGGCCAAACGCGGTGACAAATCGAGCCACGTTGTAGCAAAAGCCAATGCCCGTGCTTCGAAAACGGGTCGGGAACAATTCCGGAAAATAAATCGCATAACCGCCGTACATGGAAACCGAGCAAAAGCCGAGCATCGGAAGCATCCAGTAAACGTCGGAAGGCTGGCTTAATCGCCCGAAGGTCCACAAGGTCGCCACCATGGCAAGGAGAAATGACACCGCGAAAACCAGGCGCCTGCCATAACGGGTCGTGAGGAGGGTAAAGGCATATATTCCAATCATGCCTGCGACGTCCTGCAGCAGGGTGCCGCGCCCCACCAAACGATCACTCTCAGCCCGCCACTGTTTGGCCTGAAGTTTGGCTTCATTCTGATCGCCTTTCACGGCCGCCGCCAATTGATCCAAGTTGTAGGTTCGGATCCGGCCGCCGTCGGGAGCGCCGCCTAAATCAGCTTTGGCGGCGACGTTTTCTCTGACCAATTCGAGTTGAGCGTTTCGAATCAGTTCTGGCGTCCAGTAGCCGATTCCCCAGAGGCCCGTTTGCCCTGCGAAGCCCAGAAGCATTCCGACGATGAGATGAAAACGCAGCCGACGATCTTTGAAGAGCTCCCTGAGATCTCCGCGTTCCGGGCTGGCGTCGGCCAACTTGGGGTTCGCGTTTGATCCCTCTCGAAATGGAGCGCGGGAGGTGAGCCACGACTCGGGTTCACGCAAACGCAATCGAGCTACGACCGCCAGGATGGCCGGCAAGAAACCCAGGAGGAAGAGTATTCGCCATCCGGCAATTCCGTGAAATTCAGACTGCGGTCCCAGGTGAATGCTGATCCACGATGCCAGGATGTGCCCAAGCGCACCCAAACTCTGAAGCAGGCCCAGGCAGTAAGGCCGCGCCCGTTCCGGAACAACTTCAGCCACGAGCGCGAGCCCGGCCGCGTATTCGCCGCCAATTCCGATCCCGCAAAGAAAACGGTACAAGGCAAAGTCCCACCATGTCCGGGAAAACGCTGACAATCCGGTAAATAGCGCGTAGATCAGGATGGTCAGCGTCATCGTGCGCACCCGCCCGATGCGGTCCCCCGCCATCCCAAAGATCAGGCCGCCGGTGGCCCAACCGAAGATAAAGATCATCGTGGCGTATCCGGCGTGGGCCGTGAGCTGGGCATCGGAAAGGTTGGAAACCAGGTCGCGCACCGCGGGCGTGCGCGCGAGGACAAAGAGGCGCTGATCCATTCCGTCAAACAGCCACCCGAGGGTCGCTATGGAGAACACGCACCAATGGTAGCTGGTCATTCCTCGATACCACGGTCCAGCCCCTTCGGAAGGTGCCCCTGAACTTGCTTGTGATCGGGAGTCAGGCACGGGTCAGCCGGTCCGTCAGATGATCGTGGCCAAAGACGTCGGTGAGCCGCTGCTGTCGGCCCTCGAATGGGTAGGTCAGACGTTCGTGGTCGATGCCCAGGAGTCCCAAAATCGTCCCGTGAAAATCGTGCACGCTCACCTTGTCGGCAACCGCCTGGAATCCGAAGTCGTCCGTCTGGCCGATGACCTTTCCGCCACGGATTCCCCCGCCACACAGCCACGCGCTGAAGCCATACGGATTATGATCACGGCCGCGGGAACCCTGCATGACAGGCGTTCGGCCGAATTCACCGGTCCACACCAGCAACGTGCTTTCCAGCAAGCCGCGCTGTTTCAAATCCGCGATCAAGGCGGCGATGGGTTGGTCGATGCGGCGCGCGTTTTCCCGGTGGTTCTTCGCGCATTCCCCGTGGCCATCCCAATCGTTGTTGTAGAGGTGAACATAACGAACCCCTCGTTCCACCATCCGCCGCGCGAGGAGGCACAGCCTGCCAAATTTGGCCGTCGGCTCTTTCTCGGCGCCATAGGCTTCCCGGACGGCGGAGGACTCCTTCGAGATGTCGATCAGATCGGGAGCCGCCATCTGCATACGGAACGCGAGCTCATAGTTGGCCAGGCGCGCGGCGAGCCTTGAATCATCGGTGCGGTCTTCCTGGTATCTCCGATTCCAATGTTGAACCTGATCAAGGATTGAACGTTGGTCCGCCGCTTGGAACGCCGGAGTCAGATTCTGAATCGGAGCACCTTCGGAGCGGATGACGGTCCCCTGATAGATGGCGGGGAGAAATCCCGAACCATAACTCACGGTGTTGCCCGCCCGGAACCCTCCGTCGCTCATGACCATATAGGCTGGCAGGTTGTCACTCTCGCAACCGAGGCCATACGTGACCCATGCGCCAATACTGGGGTGACCGAGGCGGACCGATCCCGAATGGAGCAGGCCGAGGGCGGGTCCATGGATAAACGACCCATGATGGCACGAGCGCAATATCGCGAGATCATCGGCGTGGCTCGCGAGTTGCGTGAAGAGTTCGGAGATTTGAATGCCCGACTGTCCATACGATCGAAATTGAAACGGAGAACCCATGAGCTTCCCTTCCGTTGCCTTCATGAACTGAAGGTTTAACCCTTCCGTTTTGAAGCTCTCCGGAAGCGGCTGCCCGTCCCGCCTTTGGAGCTCGGGTTTGGGATCGAAGGTGTCCATGTGGCTCGGTCCTCCGGTCATGAAGAGGAAGATCACATGTTTGGCTTTTCCGGCGAAATGGGGCGGGCGGGGCGAAAGAAGGGCTTTCTCCATCACGGCTGTTTCGGAGGCCAATGTCTTCCGGCTCAGGAGTCCAGCCAAGGCCAGAGCGCCAAAACCAAAGCTGGATCGCTCCAGAAACTCCCTGCGGGAATGCACGCGGATCCGTCGGCCGCAGGCGTACGGATTCGGCGCCGATCTCAATGGAGCGGCGCAATGGACCTCAATCGACATAGGAGAATTCATGCAGGTTGAACAGGGACAGGCAGAACTTGGCCAGGGCCGCGCCGCGTTCTCTCGAAACGGAACCCGGCAGATCCACGGAGGCGTCCAGCTTGTCTCCGGATCTCTCGAGCGATTCCACCAGGGAAATCGATTCCTGGAGTTCCCCGCTCGTTGGCTTGCGAGCAAATGCCAGTTTCCAGGCGCGATCCACGCAGGCCTCCAGCGCGAAGTCGATCGGCGTCAGGGGAGGTTGCGCCGGTCCGGCCGTTCCTCCTCCGTTCTCCAGAGACTCGCCATATTGCCATCCTGAATCTGTGGGATTGGAAATCAGAGTAAAGTCTGCCATGAGATCTGCGACTCGGGTCGAAGTAGTGATTGTCCAATGGACGCCCACAAAATCTCCTTCGAGGATTTCGAGCCGGAACGTGTCGCCCGGGGAATAGGCGATCGAGCTCAGAGATGCTCCGTTCCGGGCGCCCGAGGACAGCGCCAACGGATTAGCGGAACTTCCGGAAGCATCCTGGAGAATCCCCTCGGCCAGGAGGTCGCGATCGTTTTTCCATAACTTCCATACACCCGAACGTCCGAGATGCCTGACGTTCCACAAGCCCCCGCGCAGACTCGCCACTCCCGCGGGATCCGAGACGGGGACTTTCCAAAGGACGCTTGAACTTCCATGGGTCAGGACCGCGCCGATGGGTGCGTCGAACCCAGCAGGGGCATTCGTGTTTGCCATGCGCTTCGCCCATCCCGCGTGCCGCCCGGATTTGCTGCCCAACCATCCCGGCTGACCGGGCCCAAAGTCCGGCGCATTCCAACCTTCTCTCCCCACTGAATCCTTGAAGAGTCGCGCGGCAAATTGCTCTGCCTGGCGCACGGCGGTGCGATTGTTCATCAGCCACAAGGCTTGGGGCGCGACGGTCGTCACATCCCGTGATGGCGCGGACACGGCATTGACGGGCCAATCGTAGACGTCAAACAGCGGAAACCGATAATTGCGCCGGACCAGAATGTAGATTCCACGCCGCGTATGTTCCGCAGGATCGGCGCTGACCGTCCAATATCCGGGTGGCTGTTCATCCCGGACGAGCGGTGGCACGACCGGGCGGCCTCCCATCTTGCCATTCAACGTGCCCGCAACGGCATGAATGTTGTCCCACAAAAGCTCCGCTTCAAGCCGTCGGCGTTGTCCTTTCCAGAAGTAACGGTTCTGCGGATCCAGTTTCAGGTTGTTTGAGTTAAGCCAGCGGCTGTCGGCCTGGTAAGCGGCACTTGTCATGATGAGCCGGTGCAGTTTCTTGAGGCTCCATCCGTTGCGTATCAACTCCGATGCGAGCCAGTCGAGCAGTGCAGGATGCGATGGCGCGTCGCCGGCCTTTCCAAAATCATTGGGCGTCCCCACGATGCCCCGGCCCATGTGCCAGGACCATACACGGTTCGCCATGACACGGGCCGTCAAAGGATGTTTTGGCTGGGTCAGCCAGAGCGCGAGCTGCTTCCTGCTTCCGAACGGCCCCGGAAGCGGGTCCTGGCACCCCGTCGCTTTCCGGAGCACGTCAGGTAGATCCGCGGTCACGGGATCGCGCCGCAAGTGCAGTTCGCCGCGGCGGAGAATGTGAATGGCGGGGACGAGTTCCGGCCGTTCGTGTCCGAGGACGCTGACGGTGGGCACCTCCATCAATCCATCAAATGGCACGCCCTGGGCGTCGTTTTGAGGCAGTGCGAGGATGGCATTGGCGATGGTTTCCAGCAGTTGCTGTTTTTCCTTCTTCTCCGAATCACTCAGTGTGCGACTTTGCACTCGCTTTTCAAAGAGACGGTAGGCGCGACGCGCCTCGTCTGCCGCAATTATCCTGGGATAATGTTGCCTGAAGTCGGCAACTCCCATGGCGGGTATGATGGGCACCTCCACTTGCTTGCTTCCGGCAAAAGCGGCGGCAAGCCCGTACCAATCCTTCTGGGTGAACGGATCGAATTTGTGGTCATGGCAGCGCGCGCACTGAAAAGTAAGGCCGAGAAAGGCATTGGCAGTCGTGTCCACCCAGTCGGTAAAGATTTCGTAATTCCGCTTGGGTGTATCCATGTTGGATTCATGGATCTGCGTCCCCAGGGTGTAGATCCCGGTGCCGGTCCGCGCCTCCAAGGCCCGCTCCTTTTCGGCTGAGAGCTTATAGGTTCCGTCGAGGGCAAGATCATTCGGCCAGAGCTCGTCTCCCGCGACCTGTTCCTGGACGAAGCGGTCGTATGGTTTGTCGTCATTGAACGACTTGATCACATAATCGCGGTAACGCCACGCGTTTCGATAGTAGATGTCCGTCTCATATCCTCCGCTGTCGGCATATCGAACGACGTCCAGCCAGTGGCGACCCCATCGTTCTCCATAATGTTTGGATTCGAGAAGTTCTTCGATCAGCTTGGACCAGGCGTCCGGTGAAGTGTCGGCGAGAAACGCTTCCACGCGCTCAAAGGAGGGCGGAAGCCCCACGAGATCGAAATAAGCGCGCCGCACCAGCGTTCTCCGATCGGCTGCGGGAGCCCTCTCCAGTCCCTTTTCGGCCAGCTTGGAATCGATGAAGTAATCGATCGGGTTGGCAGCGCCCTTGAATGAATCGATGGAACCGGGTGTCAACGCTTGGATCGGGCGCAGTGACCACCAATCGAGCGGATTCGAACTGTGTGCGCCATTCCGATCCGCGGCGATGGTTCCGGTGGGGCTTGCTGAGTTTGTTCTGGGATCGGGTGCGCCCATTCGAATCCAGGTTTCAAAATCTGTAATCTGCCGGGGAGTCAGAGGACCGCCACTCTTTCGCGGCGGCATTTTGAGATCGGGATCTTGCTGCCGAATCGCCTTGATCAGCAGGCTGGTTTCCGGATTGTCGGGTGTCACCGCCGGGCCCGAATCTCCTCCGGCGACCCAACCCTGGCGGCTGTCCAGTTTCAGGCCGCCTTTCGACTTTCCCTGCGATGCGCTGTGGCACTCATAACAGCGTTCAATCAAAACGGGGCGTATCCTGGATTCAAAAAACTCGACACCTTCTGAAGTCAAGGGCGGCGCCGAAGTCTCCGGAGCCGCCACGCAGCGCAGAACGAGCAGGACCGCGATCAAGCACCGCAAGGGTCCAAGCGCTCCACGAACGCTGGCCGGGATCACGCCGGCGCGGGGACTTGAATTGAGGGAACGGAAGGAGGATGCGTTCCCAAGGCTGTTCATGCGTGAAGTTTCCAAGAATCTACGCTCAATCTCGAAGAAAGAGCAAGGGCCAAGTTGCCGGCGAATCATCGCTGTGGGCGGATCTGGAGGATTAATCGGCCATGGGACGCCCCGCTTCTCATCAGATGGAGGGCTTCATTTAGTCCCTCCAGCGGAAATCTGCCACCGATCTGGGGTTGAATCACACCGGCGTCCAGCCACGCCAGAGCGTCGGATGCATCCTGGATCGAGCCATTCCGCGACCCAATAATTTCGAGTTCGCGCTGCGCAATCTGTATCGTATCCAGCTTCGCGTGCTCGGGCTCCTCCCCAATAACCACCAGCTTGCCCATGCGGCGCAGAACCGATGCCGCAAATTCCATGGTCGCCGCAGTTCCGACGCAGTCGAAAGCACAGTCGGCGCCGTCCTCTCCGGCAAACGTCCGGATGCGGTCGACAGCTTCAGGTGCGGCGGGTGAAATCGCGAGGGAAGCTCCCGCACTGCGGGCGGAACCAAGGTTCTCTTCCGAGCGGCTCACAGCGACCACGCGCAGTCCGGCGTGCTGAAGCAGTTGAACCAGCATCAAGCCAATGCCGCCGGCTCCGACAACAACTGCGACCTCCTGGGCTTTCACTTGCGAGCGGCGGTAGGCATGGACGGCGGTGATCACACCGCAACTGACCAGGCCGCCTGTTTCGAAGGAGACTGCATCCGGGAGCGGAAGGACATTGCGAGCGGGCGCCTTGAAGTATTCCGCGAAGCCGCCGTGCTGCGTCACCCCAATGATGCCTCCCACTCGCGCGCATTGGGCGTCATGCCCGGTACGGCAAAATCGGCAGCACCCGCAAGTCAGGAACAAATGTGTCGTGACACGCTGGCCAACCCGAAGTCGTTGAACTCGTTCGCCGACCGCCGCGATGTGTCCTGCGGGCTCATGCCCGGGCACATGCGGAAATGCGGGAATATACGCGAGGCCATCCTGGATATGCAGGTCAGTCCGGCAGATCCCGCACGTTTCGGTGGCAATCAACACCTCTTCCGGACCGATCTCCGGCACCGCCACCTCCGCTACACGGAACGGCTGTTGCAGCCCGGCCAGAACGGCGGCTTTCATGATGCCAATCCCAGCTTCTGTTCGACAGCCCTAACGCTTTCCACGTTCCGCCGCGCTCCGTCTTCGAGCAAAGGGCAGTGATACATGTCGTTGGTCAATGTCCCCTTGAAGCCAATCTCTTGGAGGCCTGCTACGATGCCATCGAGGTCCAATTCCCCATCACCGAGAGGCAAGTGCAGCGCATATGTCTTCCGGTCGCCATCGGAATAGTGGACGTGCTTGATCCGAGGGCCAAGCCTTCGAATCATCTCGATATATCGGGTTGGATGTCCCACTCCATAGTGACAGCAATCGTATAAAAGGCCCACGTTGGAACGTCCGATGCCATCAATGAAGTCCTCCGCCCATGCAGGGTCCATGCTCCAGGTGTCGGGGTGAGGTTCGAAAACCAGTGACAATTGGCGCGCCTCAGCCAAATCAGCCACCTCCCCGAAGAAGGCAATGTTCTGGTGCAGGCAGTCCGCAGGGCTGCGATCCCGATTGACGTGAGCCCAGGGGTCATGGGTGATCACCATGCCGAGTGAAAGGTCGGAGGCAAATTCCATTGCCGAACGAAAACAGTCCAGGGTCTGCGCCCGCGCTCGATACGGATCCACCTCCACCCAACAGTCGAATCCGTGAAGTTTCAATCCCTTCGACCTCGCCCACTTCAGGAACAAGTTGCGCGCTCCCGCGGTTGGCAGTCTATCGAAGAACGGTGGACGCGACACCTCAAGAGAATCAAATCCTGCGTCCAGCGCCTTGCGGCAGATGGATTCGAGGTAAGGATCCTCGTGGAAGCTGACGGCATTGATCCGGGCCATGATCGGGAGGAGTTCTTGGAGATGAGCTCAACATTTTCCTTCCGGCCAAATGATGGCGCGCGCCTCTGCAGGCGTCGCGATCTCACGGCCGACTTCCCGTGAAATCCGGACGATCTTCTCGACCAGTTCGGCGTTGGACTTCGCGTAGTCGCCCGGTCTGAGAAATGGGTTGTCTTCCATGCCGACGCGCACATGGCCGCCCAGGATGATCGCCGTGGTGAGGATCTTCCATTGCTCGATCGGATCCATCACGCTGGTGTTATAGATGAAACCGGGAGGCAGATGATGGTGGTTAAAGAGCATCGCCTCCGGGGTCGGGGGCGTGTAGCTCCCACCCCGCCATCCCAGGAAGAAGGTGATCCAGACGGGCGGTTTCATGAGGCCTTTCTGCACCATCCGCTGCGCATTCCAAACACCGCCGTAATGGAAGCATTCGGCCTCAATCTTGACGCCGAGTTCGCGGGTTGTCCGGCAGTACTCCTCCAACTCGGGACGGTTATGCAAGCCGTAGAGTTCAACGGGTTCCCGACCGGGCTCATAATCGAAACATTCATCGTGCGGATTGAAGCAAGTCGAGATCATGTCCGGCCTCTGCTGCTTCATCAATTCACGCCGCTGGGGAAAACGCCCGTTGGCGATTCCGTATTGAATGATGCAGTCGCAATGGCTCGTGATGTCCTGGCGAAGCCGCGCCCAGCCCGGTATGTCGAG
>VHDF01000129.1 GCA_016871495.1 Verrucomicrobiota bacterium
CGGCACTTTCCGGCGTGACCGCGAGGGGGGACGCCTGACACGATGGCGCTCGTGACGCGCGAAGAACTGCGAATCTTGCTCGAGCGGTTTCAGGCCGGACATTCCAGCCTGGCTGAGGTGCTCGAGGCCGTTCAGCGAGCTCCGGTCGCGCACTTGGAGTTTGCCCAAGTCGATTGGCATCGCTCCCTCCGCAAGGGTTTTCCGGAAGTCATCCTGGCGGAGCGAAAACTGCCCGCTGAAGTCGTCGCGATCGCGCGCAAGATTTATCAAGGCAGTGGACGCGTGCTGATCACTCGGGCCGGACCTGACCATCAACGAGCCCTGCGGCGGGCGTTCAAGCGCGTTCGCGTGCATGAACGCGCGCGGTGCGCGGTCCTGGAGAAAAGGCCGCTGCCGCGCTTCCCGGGTTGCGTTGCCGTCGTCTCCGCCGGGACCAGCGATCTTCCGGTGGCGGAGGAAGCGGTGGTCACACTCGAAGCCATGGGGCACTGTGTCTTGAAAATCACCGACGTCGGGGTCGCGGGCATTCATCGACTTTTGGCCCGGATCGGGGAAATTCAGGCTGCTCATGTGGTCATTGTGGTTGCGGGCATGGAAGGCGCTCTGCCGAGCGTGGTGGCAGGATTGATTTCGCGTCCGCTGATCGCCGTGCCGACCAGCGTGGGCTATGGCTCGCACGGTGGCGGTTGGGCCGCACTACTGGGCATGCTGAATAGTTGCGGGAGCGGCGTCACCGTGGTGAACATCGACAATGGTTTTGGCGCGGGCTACGCGGCGGCGCAGATCAATCAGGCCCTCGCCGAAGCGGCCGCGGGCGCGCGGCGCGAGGGAAATGGATGAAGACCCTGTATCTCGATATTTTCAGCGGGCTGAGCGGCGACATGTTTCTCGGCGCTTTGCTCGATCTGGGAGTTTCGCTCGAGGCGCTGGAGCGCGAACTTCGGCGACTCGGAGTCGGCGGCTATCATTTGCATGCCAGCCGACGCCAGAAATCCCAGATCGAGGGCGTGAAATTCGATGTGCATCTGGAACAAGCGCGAGGCGATACCCACCGTCACCCCCACGACGGCGACCATGCCCATGCGCATCACCACGACCACAGTCACAGCCACGAGCTTGGTCACTCTCATCCTCATGAACACGAGAGCGATTCGGGCCACGGCCGGGGGTTCGCCGAGATCCGGCGGCTGATCGAGTCCAGCTCGCTCTCGGACTGGGTCAAGGAGAAGGCCGTGGCCGTGTTCCGCCGGGTGGCGGAGGCCGAGGGCAAAGTGCACGGCCTTCCCGCTGACCAGGTCCATTTCCACGAAGTGGGCGCGGTGGATTCGATCGTGGACATCGTCGGCGCGTGCATCGCGCTGGCCATGCTGGGATGTCCGCGCGTGCTGGCGAGTCCGGTGGTCGAAGGCACCGGCTGGGTGCGCTGCGCCCACGGACAGTATCCGGTTCCCACCGCGGCAACTCTGGAGATTCTTGGCGCCCGCGGCATCCCCTTGACGCAGTGCGCCGAGCCGCACGAGCTCTTGACGCCAACCGGCGCGGCCCTGCTGGCAGAGTTCGTAGAAGCCTTCGGGCCCATGAAGGGTTTGATCGCGCGGCGAGTGGGTTATGGATTGGGCACGCGCGACCTCGCCAGCCGTCCCAATGTGGTGAGGGCCATTTTGGGCGAGTCGAGCGCCGAGGAATCCTGCGTTCCCCGGCCTTGGGAGACGGACACGGTGGCGGTCTTGGAATCCAACCTCGACGACATGGGCGCGGAAGCGCTAGGTTATTTTGCGGAAACTGCGTTGAAAGAGGGCGCACTCGATGTGTTTCACACACCGGTGCAAATGAAAAAGTCGCGGCC
This sequence comes from Verrucomicrobiota bacterium, assembly GCA_016871495.1. Taxonomy (NCBI): domain Bacteria; kingdom Pseudomonadati; phylum Verrucomicrobiota; species Verrucomicrobiota bacterium. The sequence continues at coordinate 1,847 of VHDF01000129.1, forward strand.
TGGCGTTCTCCTGACTGTGCTTTGTGCGTTGGCGGATGCGGACCGCTTTGCCGAGCGGATGATGCGGGAAACCGGCACCTTCGGAGTGCGAAGAACGGAGGCGCTCCGATCCAAGCTGCGGCGGGACTTCACGCGAGTGGAAACCGAATACGGACCGGTCACTTTGAAGCGAGGCTGGCTCGGCGATGAATTGATACAGGTGAGCCCTGAGTTTGAAGATTGCCGAAAGCTGGCGGAGGCGCGAGGGGTCCCGCTGAAGGCGGTCTATGATGCCGCGCGCCGGGGGGTCACCCCTTCGTGACCGTTGAGGCGGGCTTATGAACGCTGATCTCGTCCAACTTCTCGTCTGTCCCGAAACGCATCAGTCCTTGAGCCATGCGCCGGCGTCGTTGATTTCGGGCCTGAACCAGCGTATAGCGGCCGGTACGCTCAAGAATCGGGGAGGCGAAGTGACGCAGGAACCCTTGGAGGCCGGCTTGTTGAGAAGCGACGGCCGGGTGCTCTATCCCGTCCGGCACGGTATTCCCATTATGCTGATCGTGGAGTCTTTGGAGGTGACGACGGTCTAAGCCGGATATTTCATACTGAGCTTGAAGCCGCGACAGTGCGCCGCGTGGGGGCACGCGGCCTCCAATCGCGGATGGCGAGTTCGACGCAGGAGATTTGACGCCAAGGGAATGCCATTCACCTTGGGCCTATTGCGCGTCTGGTGGGATTCGGCGGGGAGGGATCGGGCGCCGCGCCAAGGACACACCGAGCTTGCGTCTTCGAATGGAGCGTCTGATTCACTCGGGAATGACCGCGAAGTTATCTCCATTCTCAATGCGCTTCTTCATCACCTCCGCCGGAATGAGCGATCCATGGCCATCCGCATAAAGATAACTGGCCGCCTGACCATGCCGGTAAGGGTCGATATCCGCGAGAACATGCGGCCATCCCAACCCCCATGTATCCGGATGCGTGTGGTCGTCGTAGATGGCTCGCTGGCGGGACGAATCGGATCCGTCCGGCAATCGTGTGCCCAGATTCGACCCCTCGAAGACAATGATCGTGGCCGACGGACGCGCGTAGGACGCCAGCTTCGGCGAGGCAGGGTGGAGCAGGTATTCCCGGCCATCCGGATCAGCCACTCGGGCGGGCGCCGCGAAATCGACAGAAAAAGAGGGTGACTCCTCTGCGATGGTCGAAGTGTATTGGTTGAGAACGAAGCTGGTTCGCTTCCATAGTTTGCGCCGCGCCGCCAGCGGATCCGACGGACACGTGCGCACACTGTTCAAGTCCCCGACATGGGGCGCCAGGGCGTCGATCCAGGCCGGACTATTGGTCGCCCTCGGATCGAATGGCAGGTATCCATTCGGATCGGAATCCGCGTACATGTGCATGGCCAGTCCAATCTGCCGGAGTGTGGACAAGCAACTGACCGCTTTGGCGCGACCCTTGGCTTTACTCACCGCGGGAAGCAGGAGCGCGCTCAAAGTGCCGATGACGGAAATCACCACCAGCAGCTCGATGAGGGTAAAACCGTTGCGGCGGCAAGGCCGGTGCGGCCGACTCGCCCTTCGGCTCCAGGAAACGACACGAAATGTCAGGGTCGCCATATTCAAATTCAATTTATTGCAAGTTGATGGCGATGACCACGGGTTTGGCCTGGTCGCCAGACTTGGGATCTGGAGCCACCCAGACGGCACCATCACCCACGGCCACGCCTTGCGGGGTGCAAAGCAATCCTTGGAGCGGAGATTTCAAGAGAATGCCGCACACGCCCGGGGTGAAGATCGAATCGAACCGCGACGCGAGCTCTGCGGGAGTTTGAATCCAAGAAGTACGCCCCTCATTGTTGATCTTCAAGGGAAACTGGCAGATCGCCGCCACCGCTTGGTGATTGCCCGCCACCGCGTCTTCGCGAAGTTTTCGAAACAACTCATGGACGGGGTCCGGACGCGGAAAACCCGCCCGCCGATAATCGCTGGCCAACGCTTCCAAGGCTGGCGGACTCGAATCCGATTCGAACTGGTAGATTGTCCAAAGGGTTCCACAAAGCAGGAGTCCGCACGCGAGAGTGGGGGCGAGCCAAGACTTGAGCGTGGCGAGGGCGAATTGTTTCGCGACCTGTTCCGCCAAGACCAATGAACTGGCCGTGGGTTTGGCGATGGCCCCCAAAGTCGCTTCGATGAGCTGGGGCGGAGCCGCCGGACTCAATTGGGTTCCCAGCACGGCGGGCAATGAACTGAGCGGGGAAGAAACCCCTCGTTTGCGCAGCTCTTGTTGAAGCCTTTCCAGCGCGCGCGCAACACGTTTGCGCGCCGCGTCTTCCGCGCAACCCAGCGCCTGGCCAATCTCGGCCAGCGATTTGTGCTGGAAAAAGCGCAACCAGATCGCCTGGCGATCCAATTCCCCCAGATCTCCGACGGCCTCGTCGAGACGAGGGGAAAGCTGCATCCACAGTGTGGACTCCTCGTCCTGGGTGGCGTCTGAATTCAACGTCGTCATTTCGAAGGCGGCGGTTTCGCGTTGGAATCGGCGATGCTCCGTTTTGCGGTGGTCCAGGACGGCGTAACGGGTTGCCTGCATGAGCCAGCCTATGAGGAGGGTCCCGGACCTGAGGGAGGAGGCCTTTTTCGACAAGAGGATGAAGACCGTCTGACAGATTTCCTCCGCCGCATGGGGGTTTTGCAATTGGCGCAATGCTGAGCCATAGACTGTTCCCGCGTGACGGCGGACCAACTCGGCGAACGCCGAGTCAGATCCATCGTCAACATAGGCCTGAATAACTTCGTGGTCGCTCTTCACAACCGTTCAACTAAGCAATGGACGCCCGGAAGGAAACCGGACAACTAATAAACATAGAACGGAGGAAAGAAATCTGCAAAGAAGAAATCTGCAAAGAGCGCAGCGGGAGGTGAACGGCCTGCTGATCCGCGTTTCTGTTGGCCCGGCAATACTCTAAACAGGGCCTGCTCAGCTCGGGCCAGTCAAACAATCAAGGGACAGACATTTCGAAAGACTCGGAACGCGCAACCGCACGCGAAGACGCTTTGTAAGTTACCGGACCGCTGGAGTTTCCGCCAGGTCTTGGACTGCGCCAGCCCTCTGGCGCTTTGAGTGAGGACTCGAAATGCACGACGGGCGAGACCTGGCCTCAAGGATCCGTACACCACGGTTCCTAGCTCATTCACCGTTTCCGCGGAGGCGTTCCGATGAACGAAATCGGTAGAGTCGAGGGACTTGTAAAATGGAGGGACAAAATGAAGGGACAGACACGTTGAAAGGAACGCTTCGTCCGAGAACTGGACCAAACGCATGACCTTCACCCACGCACGCAAGATCACACGCTGGTGAGTCGAAGCAACCGCCTGAACCACGCGAACGCTCTTGGAATACCGAAAACTCAACGCGGACCGCTCCAAGGAGCCTGCATCAACAGGTGGCCTCCGCGCCAGGTGCCTGGTTCCCTTCGTCGCCCCGCACGCTGGGCAGCCTACGCCACAGCAGACAAGGCTGTCTGCGTTACCACGACAACCCGGTCACCGACAACCTCTGGATGCACCGGGAAGCTTCGCGGGGTGATTTTTCCACTCGACTTCGAGTCGGCCTTCCGTGAACGTCCGCTTGTTACCCTGTTCGTAGACCTGCTGATCTGACCATCCCACTATGACGACTCGTTCTCCTCTCTTTCGTTGGACCGGGCTCGGCCTCGCCGTGCTCGGAATCCTGCCTTGCGTTCACGGCGCGTCCTTCATCAAAAACCCAAGTTTCGAATCGAATTACAACGACGCCTTTCCACATTACGGTCCGGCGGATGATTGGAGCGGCGCTTCCGGAGTGAACGAAGCCAAAGGTCCGTTCCATAACGGCGGTACCCCGATTCCCGATGGACGCCGTGTGGGATTCAAACAAGGCAGCGGTGAAGTCTCTCAAGACGTCAGCGGTCTTTTGCCCGGCAAACAATACTGGATTCAGTTTCAATACGACTCGCGGAGGTGCTGCGGAGGCACGATCGATATCGTCGTGAAGTGGAATGACGCCGAACTGGCGAAGTTCCCCAACGTTAAACCTGCGGACGGAGGCAATCCTTACCGACTGGCGAATGTGCCATTCACTCCTGAGAGCGATTCAGGCAAGCTGACGATTGCCACGGTCGCGAGCGGCGATGCGACCGCCAATTTCGATGGCGTGACCATCATTCAACGCAACGCGGGCCAGGCTGTGGTTGCCAATTCGAGTTTCGAGGCGAGCGGAGCCGCGGTGGGCGACGGAATTTTCGTCGATGGCACCGGCATTGCGGGATGGCGAGCTTCGGGGACGTATGGGATCAGCACACCGGGTGTCGCTGGACCCGCCAACAACGGCGCGGTGCCCGATCAGGACAATGTCGCTTTCCTGACGGGCAACAGCTCGCTTTCCCAAACGATTCGCAATCTCAAGATCGGCTCTGTTGTCAAGGTGACGTATGCTTACAACGCACCCACCGGCCAATCGCCGCGTTTGCAGGTAAAAGCGGGAACTGCTGCGCTCGCGGAAGATGATGTCGCACCGGTGGGCGGGGCCAACGCCTATCGCGTCAAGACCGTCACATTCACCGCTTCCGATACGGTGGCGGAACTCACTTTCACTCAAACCAAAGCGAGCCAGACGGTCTTGCTCGACGATATCAAGGTGGAAGCGCAGACGATCGTGGAATTCAAACCGATCGCGTTCGAGCCGAACGGCCTGGAACTCGCGCCGGGCTTGAAGGCGACGGTCAAGGTCAGCCTGGATCCCGAGGCGATCAAGACAAAAGCCCACACCCTGCGGCTGCGCAGCTCGAACCCGGCCGTGGCTGCTCTCACCGGGGCGGAGGCGGATGGCTTGATCACGCTCGAATTCCCCAAGGGCGGCTCGGAGTCCAAGACTTTTGAAATCTTAGCCGTTGCGCGTGGAGTCGTCCGCATCGATGTCGCGGACGCGGCGGGATTGCGCGTCGGGGATGACGTGTCGGTTAACATCGTGATGTCGTTTGTGCGGAACTCCAGCTTCGAAAGCAATCCGGCTCCTGCCGGCATCGGCGCGGGTCCCATCGCCGGGTGGAGCGGGGGAACGGGGTTGAACAAAGCGGCGGGACCTTTTCATGACAACGGCGAGATTCCCGACCGCGATCAAGTGGCGGTTCTTCAAGGAAATAATCGGTTGTCGCAAGACATCGCTGGATTGACCGCGGGCGCCACTTACCGGCTGGAATTCCGCTATAACGCCCGCAATTGCTGCAACGGTAAAATTGATTTGGCCGTGAAATTCGACGGCAAAGAGCTGGGCAAAATCACAGGCGTTACCCCCGTCATGGATGCTCATCCTTACTCGGTTCGAACTTTGACGTTTGTCCCGGCCAGTGCGGGCGGGTTGCTCGAGTTCATCACGACAGCCCAGGGCGATGCCACCGTACTGCTCGATGCGGTCAGCATCGTGCGGCGGGATCCCAACGACGTGATCCTCATCAACTCCAGTTTTGAGGCGAGCGGAAATCCGGTTGGCGTTGGTTATTTGCAGCCGAAGAAGATGTCTGGCTGGTCCCAGACCGGCGCTTACGGAGTGAACATCACCGGGCTCGGACCCTTCACCGACAACGGAATTGCTTCCGACCAGGATCGCGTATTGCTCATGCAGGGGCCCGGCACTTTGGCGCAGACCGTGACGGATTTGACGCCCAATCAGAAATACACACTTGTTTATTCCTATAACGCCCGCAATTGCTGCGGAGGTGGCGCCACGCGTTACAGCGTGAGTTTCGCGGATGTGCCCTTGGTGGAGGATGAGGAAGTCTCACCGGTTGGGGTTGGCGAGGCTTTCCATTTGAAAACCCTCTCCTTCACCCCCAGCGTGGCGGAGGGTGAATTGAAGTTTACCACTTCGCCCGAGGGCGATCACACGTTTCTGCTGGATGATATCCGCTTGATCAAAGGCGTTTTCGAACCTCCGGTCGCGTTGCGGGTTTCCATCGCCGGTGGCAATTTGAAGCTAAGCTGGCCCGTTGGAGCAAGCGGTTTCAAATTGGAATCGACACTGGCCCTCCCGGGAGGTTGGGCAGCGGATGGCGCTTCCATTACCGTGGAAGGCACGGACCATGTGGCGACCGTCGCCGCCGGGGCGAAATCCAAGTTCTATCGGCTCCGAAAGTAAGAGATAGCTCTGCATCTCTTCGCGCCCGGATGGCCACAAGTGGTCCGGGCGCGAGTTTGAGGAGTTCAGTCTTGCCATGAAAATTCAGGCTGATTCAGGTCGAACTCGTGGGGGTCTCGGAGAACCCTGTCCTCAGAGGCGCCACGCGTTCACACTCATCGAACTCCTGGTTGTGATTGCGATCATAGCCATCCTGGCGGGGATGCTGCTTCCGGCGCTTGGGAACGCCAAGAAGAAGGCCCAACAGATCAAGTGCGTCTCCAACAACAAGCAGGTCATTCTCGCCTTTCAACTTTATGCTGACGACAACAAGGACGGCTATCCGCTGTGCCGGGACTGGCCCGCTTCGGGCGGGAAGGACGGGGCGTATACTTTCTTCGTCGGGATGACCAACCGTCCCCTTTTCCGGTATCAGGGGTCTCCAGAGATCTTCTAATGTCCGGCAGACAAGGGTGACTCGAAGAGTTTGGAGTTCTTCGGCCGAGCGGTGAAGAATTGTTACAAGGAGTACGGCAACAGCTACCAAATGCAGTGGAAGTGGGATCAATTCCGAATCCGCCGGATTACTGGGGATCCGTTGGCCAATTCGGCTACCGATGAAGGCAAATCGCTGAAGACCAGTGAAATCGCGGTGAGTCCGAGCAATAAATTGGTCCAAGGCGACTGGATTTGGTACGTCACCCGAGGAGTGACCGACCCCAAGAGCGTCTGGCACAACTACAAGGGAAAGGGTCTCGTCGTGATGGTGTGGGCGGATGGGCATGCCGGGCAGTTCTCGCTGCCGTTCAACCGGCATCCGTAGCCGAGTGACGGCGCATTCTGGGGAGCTCAACCTGATCCGACGTTTGCGTGGTGGTGAATGGGAGAGGATCGCTTTTCTACTGGCAGAATGCTCGAAACAATACGCCCCTGCGCGACAACCTGGTACCCCGTGCATCCCGAAGTTGTCTGCAGTGTAGCGCAGGCTGCCCAGCCTGCCGTATCGCCGACTGCCCGTCGGCCCGGCGGGTGAGGGACGAGGCCCTTCGATGCTCTCCACGCGCCTGGTTCCCTTCGTCGCCCCGCAGGCTGGGCAGCCTGCGAAACAGCAGACAGGGCTGTCTGCGTTACCATGACAACCCGGTCACCGACAACCTCTGGATGCACCGCCTGGAACCTGGCTGCGAATTTTTCCATCACCGGTTTCGCCAATGGGGTCAGGCGATGGCGAACAAGAAAACTATGTCCTAAAACATAAGGGGACAGACAATTCGAAGAAGAAAAGCCCGGAGGGTTCTGCGAGTGCGAGGTGAACCTGGACACGAAAACAGGCCAGATCAGTGGTTTGCTGGGCGGCCGTAACTTCCTCAGTTTTGTGATCGTGCGGCCTGAGTTTTAGTCGCGGTGGTTAAACTGGGCGGGGACTCGCGGGAGACAATCCCGTTACTCAGTCAGCCGCGGTACCGGTGCGACGTCTTCCCTGTGCCAATCGAACGACCCCAATTGTTCACAGCGACGTCGCCCGATAATCCCGACGTTTCCACGTCGTAAACGACCGGAGGAGGAACCCATCTCCAGAGGACATGGATCATCGCGCACGTTTGAGGAATACCCGATTGGAGTCTCCACCCGATGGCCGCCGTGCAATCAGTCTCTCCCGGGGTTCAGTCCGATCTCGCGCAAAATAGTTCTCCGCGCGCGCAATAATCGGCCGCGGGCCCCGTAGGAATAGATGAATGCAAGATCTCATCACTGCCTTGGCAGAATTCGTGCGCCGGCAGAGCGAGCGCCAATCAGCCTCCGCTGCCCACGCCGGATGGTGGACGTGCAAATCCTAAATCGACTCCATATCGATCCCCCTACTACGAACGAACAGAAAGTACTCAACCTATGAAAAAGCGTAACGTCCCATTCCACCTCATTCTGACGATGGCCCTGCAGGTGGCTCTTCACGCCCAGGCGCAGCTCCCGCAGTCAGGCGG
>VHDF01000130.1 GCA_016871495.1 Verrucomicrobiota bacterium
CGTCGGGGCCCAGACGGCTCTCAACTTCGTGCGGCGCGTCTCGAACCGTCCTGCCTGGCACAGGACGGAGAGTTGCCCAAGCGATCGGGTCCGAGACGCAAATACCCGTGTTCCCGCGCCGCCCAATCGCCCAACCCGGTCTAGCCGTCCGTCCCGAAGTTTGTCTGTTGTGTGGCGCAGGCGGCCCAGCCTGCCGTATCGCCGACTGCCTGACGGACCGGCGGGTGGAGGACGAGGCCCTTCCATGCTCTCCACGCGCCTGGTTCCCTTCGTCGCCCCGCAGGCTGGGCAGCCTGCGAAACAGCAGACAGGGCTGTCTGCTTTACCATGACAACCCGGTCACCGACAACCACTGGACGCACCGCCGGCTAAGGAACCGTGCAGCATTGACTTCCGGTTTTCTCGCTTGTTCTTTTGACCTGGAGCATCGTTGCACTTCGGTCACAGGCCCATGGCCAGGGCATGCTCCCTCAGTGCGCCTCGTTCCAGGTCAAAATCCCGGCGCGGGAAAATCGGAATACATGGTTGCGCGATTCCTCAGGCGAGCAACTCCTGAACCACGCGGGCTTCGGCATGTTCCACCAGTCGCATATCTCTCGGCCCGACGCGGAATTTCAATTCCTTGTGGTCCAAGCCGAACAGGTGGAGGACCGTGGCCAGCCAGTCATAATGATGGATCGTGCCTTGGATGGCGTGGTGCGAAAACTCATCGGTCGCGCCGTGGACGTAGCCTCCGCGAAAACCGCCACCGGCGACCCACATGCTGAAGCCGTAGGTGTTGTGGTCCCGTCCGACTTTGTCGCGTTGCGTGAGCCCATCGCGGAATTGAATGACGGGAAGACGTCCCATCTCGCCGCCCCAATGGACGAGGGTCGAATCGAGGAGTCCGCGCTGTTGCAGATCGCGGACCAAAGCGGCGGCGGGTTGATCGATCTCGCGGCAGCGCGCCGGGAGTGCGGTATTGATCGACCCGTGGTGGTCCCAGGTTTGTCCGTTGCAGAAAATCTGGACGAAGCGAACACCGCGTTCCACGAGGCGCCGGGCGATGAGGCAGCGCGTGCCATAATCCCGGGTCACGTCCTGGTCGATCCCGTACAGGCGGCGTGTCACCTCGGATTCGCTGGAAATATCGAACGCTTCGGTGGCGGCCAACTGCATGCGGGCCGCCAGTTGGTAACTCGCCATGCGCGCCTCGAGTTCGTTCTCGCCCGGGTGGTCCGCGAGGTGTCGTTGGTTGAGCGCATGAAGCAGTTTGAGTTGAGCCGACTGCGGGGCGCCGCGGAGCCGGCTGGGCGGGGCGAGGTTGAAAATGCGGGGTTCGGTCGGACGCACCATGGTGCCCTGGTAGATCGAGGGAAGGCGCCCGTGATGCCAGTTTTCCCCGCCGAGCAAGGGTAACCCGCGCGGGTCGGTCAGGGCGACGAAGGCGGGGAGATCCTGGGACACGCTGCCGAGAGCGCTGGCCAACCAGCTTCCCAGGACCGCTCGACCATGTTCGGGTTTGCCCGTGGTCAGAGCGAAATTGGAGGGAACATGATTATTCACTCCCGTTCTCATGGAACGGATCAAGGTGATTTCGTCGGCCACGCCGCCCAAGTGGGGCAAGAGTTCTGAAAGTTCCATGCCGCATTGGCCATGGCGGTGAAATTTCCAGAGCGGCGCCATGATTTCCCGGCTGGCTTGAGCGGGGTTGTCCCACTTGACATCGCCCGGGAACGACTGCCCGTGGCGTTTGATCAATTCGGGTTTTGGGTCAAAAAGATCGATTTGGCTGGGGCCGCCCAGCATGAACATCGAGATCATCGCCCGGGCTTGGCCGGGACGCGGGGGCGTTTTGGGGAGGAGATCGTAGGAGGCGGGTTCCAGGGGTGGTTTGACCGGTTCCGCCGCGAGCAAGCCGTCCTTTTTCAGCAACCAAGCGGCCGCGACCGAGCTCAAACCGAAAGCCGAGGTGCGGAGCATGTGTCGGCGCGAACAAAGTCCATCGGAATGAATTTGCTTTGGCATCACGTCTCCTAATCGATGTAGAGGAACCGGTTTGAAGCGAGCAAGGTCTGGCACAGCGCGCTCAGCGCCCGCAGGGCTGGGGCTTTGCCCTTGCCGTCGGGTCCGACTCGCTTCTCAAACTCCGGATCGGGGTTCAGGCGGTAGTAGTCCGATTGTTGGTCGAGGAAATCGATCAGGCTGCCGAGCTCCTGCAGGGAGGGCTTGGAGGCGAACAAGCGTTGATACAGGCTGCGGAGCTGGGACTCCCGATCGGCGCCGGAGTCCAGGATGAACCGCGCCAGATCGTCCGCGGCTTGGACGAGAAACTCATCATTGAGAAACCAGAGGGATTGCGTGGTCACGGTTGAATGGCGCCGGAGATCGCAGTTCGGATTCATCTCGGGCTGGTCGAACGTGAGCAGCATGTTGAGCGGGAGGGACCGCTGCACTTCCACAAAGATGCTCCGGCGAAAGGCGTTGGCGTTGTTGGCGTCCTGGACCCCAGTGACAAGCCCGTCCCGAAACTTTTGTTCGCCCAGGACCGCCTTTCCCTCTCCGTTCACGGTGACCGGGACGCTGGGTCCGCCCAGGGTCGGGTTTAATTTTTCGCTGACGGCCAGGACGGCGTCGCGAATCGCCTCCGCTTCCATGCGGCGCACGTTCATCCGTCCGACGAGTTCATTCTGCGGGTCGATCGCATCCAGCCGTGGTGTGCGCCGGGACTGTTGCTGATAGGCGGTTGATAACAGGATTAAGCGATGGAGGCGTTTCTGGTCCCAGCCATGACGGACGAATTCGTCAGCCAGCCAATCCAAGAGCTCGGGGTGCGAGGGGCGATCTCCATTCAGTCCGAAGTCGTTGGGGGTAGCCACCAAGCCGCGGCCGAAGTGATGCAGCCAAACGCGATTGACAAAGGCGCGGGCGGTGAGCGGATGGGTGCCGCTGGTGAGATGCTGGGCGTAGGCGAGGCGCCTTCCGGTGGTGGGGCGATTCGGATCTTTGCTCGGCACGGACGCCAGCGGAGGGCGGCGCCGGAGCACAGCCAATTCTGAAGGGGCGACCTTCTCGCCGGGGCTGGCGGGATCCCCGCGGAACAAAACGGCGCTGACGGGTTCGATGCCGGGTTTTTCGTCCGCGACCATGAGGAGGTGTTTCGGGGGTTTGGTGGCTCGAATGGCGGCGACTTTTTCCGACTCCTTCTCGAATTTGCGATGCGCGGCGTTATCGTACTCGACCAAGAACCCGGCAATGAATTGAGGGGATTTGACCATCGGGAAGTCCTCGAGCAATTTGCGCTGTTGTTCATTGCGATCCTTCTCGGCAGCCTCGTTCGCGAGGCGCACTTCGTCCCGACGTTTTTCCGGCACGTCCGCCAACTTTTTGGCGAGGATCTCCCGGCCGAGGACGAGTTTGCGGGCGTTGATTTCGTCCTCGACGACCTTGGCTTCAGCTTCGATGCGCTCGGCTTTGGCCCGCAAGTCCGCCGGGGTCACATCGATCAAACGTTCGCTGGGCCGACGCCAATCATTGCCCTTGAGCGGAAACAAGGGGTCAAAAATGGCGCGAAAGGCGTAATAGTCATCAATGGTGATCGGGTCGTACTTGTGGTCGTGGCATTGCGCGCAACCGACCGTCAGTCCTAGCATGGCGGTGCTCACCACTTTGATGGAATCGGCGGCCGCGGCGTTGCGGTTGTCCAAGGTGTCGTTCGCTTGGGTCGGATCGGGCGCCATGCGCACGAAGCCCGATGCGGTCAAGAGCTCGATCTGCCGCGCGTTGCCGGGATCCGGCGGGTTTGGGGGAGCCAATTCATCACCTGCAAGTTGCTCGCGAAAAAAGGCATCGATGGGTTTATTGGCGTTGAACGAGTCGATGACGTAATCCCGGAAGCGCCAGGCATGCGGCCGTTTCGGATCGGATTCGACCCCTCCCTCGCTTTCCGCAAATCCGGCCGTGTCGAGCCAATGACGCCCCCAACGAACACCGAATTGCGGGGAGGCCAGGATGCGATCGACCAGGCGCTCATACGCGTTCGGGGCCTCGTCCTGCTTAAAGGCCTGGACTGCCTCAGGCGTGGGCGGAAGGCCGGTTAGGTCGAAGGTGACGCGACGGATCAGCGTGGCCCGGTCCGCGGTGGGGGAGAAAGGCAGGGCTCGATCGGCGAGGCGGCGCGCGATAAAGGCGTCGACCGGCGTGGCGAGCGCGTATCCTTCGACCTGCGGGACTTGCGGGCGGATCACCGGCTGAAAAGCCCAGTGCTTGAGTTCCATCGCGGAAAACCGGGCATCAGCCACGTCCGCCGGTTCAGGATCGGTGGTTAGAGCGCCTTGCTCGATCCACTGGCGAACGAGTGTTTTTTGCTGGGGAGTCAGCTTTTTGGGACCTTCCGGCATTTTATCGGAATTGATCTTGCGCCAGAGCAAACTGCCGTGTGCATCTCCCGGGGTCAGGACGGAGCCGGACTTGCCCCCCGCTTTCATCAAACGGACCAACCGCAGGTCCAAGTCTCCCTTTTTCTCTTTTTCCTCACCATGGCAATGGAAGCACATGGCCTTGAAGAGGGGACGAATATGCTCCTCGAATCGCACCGAGCTCAGCTCGGTTTCGGCTCGGACCACCCCGCCCACTCCAGCCGCGGCCAGGCAGCACAAAACGAGGAGGCTGAATCCGCGCGAGGAGCGAGATTGGGAAGCCTTCAACCCGGCGGATGGATGATTCACAACAGCCTGGCTGCCCGCCAAACTGAGTGAATAACCGATTCGCATAAAGGACACATTAACGGGTGAGAACCCGTTAAACAACGGGCTTTTTCGGCGATTTTTTGGATTGGAGGCTCCGCACCGCATCGCGCGGTGCCAAGCGCGTGCGGATCCCGAATGACAGATATTGCCAGCTTCTTTGATCATTTCCATTTTTCACCTGTTGACCAAGAATGGGATTTCACGGAGCCACGAAGATTGGGAGACATGCTTGAACCGGTGACCGTGTGCGTGAGACGGACTTCGGATGCCTTCTCTCCGTGTCTCTGTGCCTCCGTGAGAGCCATCCGGGAAGTGCGTTGGGGACAGAAGTCTCGAGCTCAAGCGGCCGGCAGCTCGACGATGAAGGTCGCGCCCTTGCCCAGCTCACTTTCGCACCAGACTTTGCCATTCATCGCTTCCACCATTTTCTTGACGATGGACAGTCCCAGGCCGGTCGCGTGTTCGCCGCCCGTGGGCTTCGCGCTCAGGCGGGCGAATTTGCCGAAAAGTTTCTTCTGATCTTCCGCGCTGAGACCAGGACCTTCGTCGCGGACTTGGCAGCGGACGGACTGCGGTGAGTGCTGCAGGCGGACAAAAATGTTCCTCCCCGGCGGCGAATACTTCACTGCATTGGAAACCAGATTCTCCAGGACCTGTACGGCGACACCCGGATCCACCATGGCTGTGGCTGGGGTCGCTGGAAGCTCAAGGTGAATTGTCTGCTGCTTGGTGGCGGCGTGAGGCCGCTGCGATTCGACCACCGAACTCAGCGACGGTCCAAGCTCGGTTCGCGCCAGGTTGAGTTGCATTTCCCCGCGCTCGATCCGATTCGCGTCGAGAAGATTCTGGACCATCTCCGCCATGCGTTTGGAGGCGGCGTTGATGCGGCTGGCGCATTCGGTCAACTCCTTACGTGCCAGGTCGAGCCGTTCCACCGGTTCGGGCCGGAGTGCCGCTGCCTCTTCGAGGATGATTTCGGCATAGCCGGTGATGGCCCCGAGCGGATTTCGTAGGTCGTGCGCGGCGATACCCATGAACTCATTCTTTTCCTCGTTCATTTCCCGCAAACGTTCGCGGGCATGCTTCAGTTCCAGGTGGGTCCGCACGCGGGCCAGCAGCTCGGGGGCATTAAACGGCTTGGTGATGTAGTCCACCGCCCCCGCCTCGAACCCTTTCATCAGGTGCTCCATCTCGTTGCTCGCCGTTAGAAAGATCACCGGAATCTGGCGGGTCAACGGCTCGGCCTTGAGCCGCGAGCAGACTTCGAGGCCGTCCATTTCGGGCATCATGAGATCGAGCAGGATCAGGTCGGGCGGCTGGGCGGCCGCGCGTTCCAGCGCCTGGCGGCCGCTGGTTGCTGGCATGACGTGGTAGCCTTCGTTGCGCAACATCGTGCCGACCACCTGCAGATTCTTCGAGATGTCGTCCACCACGAGGATGCGGGACTTGGTTGAGCTCATGAGGAGGGTTAACCACGAATGGACACCCATAAACACGAATCATGCTCGTGAGTTTCCCCGCAGACCTGTCCAAGTCTCACGGTCGGGAATTCGTGTTCATTGGTGTCCATTCGTGGTTGAACTTCGGATCGAACGTCAACGAGACCCATCCTCCTGCTCCCTGCGGGCTGATTCGCAAATGGATGGGAACTCTTTCAGCGTTTTGGGTAACGCGTCCACGTCGAACATCTCGACCTCTCGCAACAACGCCGCCGCATGCGCGCGCAACCCAGCGAAGTGCCCCTCCTCCGCACATGCGCTCAACCGGCGAGCAAAATCCTCGATCTCGCCCATGTCCATGGTGCGGCAGAGCATGGGCCAGACAACGGTTTCTTCGTGGCGGAGCCTGGCGAGCAGTTCCGGTCTCCGCGCCAAAACCTCCGCGGGAACGATCTCCAGCTCAGCGACAACTTTTGCCGGCTCAATCGAAACCGAGTCGATGGAACCGGCGACCGCTGGCTTGAGGAATCGTTTCAATTCCGCGATCAATTCGGCGCGGCTGAACGGCTTGCGGATGAAGCCATCGCAAATCTTCCGGGTACGGACCTCTTCCTCGCGGAAAGAAGAGGCCGTCACGGCGATCACGGGGATATGCTTCAGCATCCCATCCTCCTTCAGCCGCTTGCTCGCCTCATGGCCGTCCATTTCCGGCATCCGCATGTCCATCAGAATGACATCCGGACGATGTCGCTCCGCCAGCGCCAGCGCCTCAAGGCCGTTGGTCGCCAGGATCACCTTGTGGCCCGTGCCCTCAAAATAACCGGTGAGCAAGGAGCGGTTCAGAGCCACGTCGTCGGCCACCAGGATTGTGGCCGGCGCGAACTGGGTGAAGTCGCCTTCACCTCCGGTCGCGACGGCGTCCGCCTCGGCCAACTCCGTGGTTGCCACGTTGGGGAAGGTGAAGCGGAACGTGCTGCCTTGGCCCGGCTCGCTCTGCACCGTGATCACGCCGTGCATCATCTCGACGAGCCGTTTGGTGATGGTCAGGCCCAGGCCGGTGCCGCCGAACTTGCGCGTGCTCTGGCCGGCCACCTGTGAGAAGGCGCCGAAGATGTGGTCCTGCTGAGCCTTCGGGATGCCGATGCCGGTGTCCGAGATTTCAAGGATCAGGTTGATGCGCGTTTCGTCGGGTTCGATTGTTGGGTGGGGCGCGTCACTCCGTGCGCGCCGTTCGTGATCGGATGATGCGGCGGCGTGCAAGGGACTGCCCGCCCTACCTTCTCCAGCAGGCTGCTCGCAAATGGCGCGGATCTTCACGTGGCCCTTCTCCGTGAATTTCAGCGCGTTCCCGACCACGTTGAACAACACCTGCCGCAGCCGCACTTCATCCAGCATCAACCCGCGCGGGAGCTTGATCGGGCGCGCCAGCGTCCTGGACTGCGGTAGTCCTCCAGCGCTTTCCTGACGGTTCGCCGACGTCGAAGGTGAAGTCTCGCTCGTTGGCCCGCCAGAGATCGCGGTCAAAGCGCCAGAGGACGGGCGCACTCCAAGAGTTGGCGCAGTCTCGGAGTCCATCTCCACAATCAGCTTGATCCCCTTCTCGCCCGCCTTGATTGAAAAAAGTTTCTGAATCTCGTTCAACAACCGAGGCACATCGACCGGCTCGTATTGCAACTCCAGCTTGCCCGCTTCGATCTTGGACAAGTCGAGAATATCGTTGATCAGCGTCAGCAAGGTGCGCCCGCTGGACGTAATCGCGTCGAGATAATTGCGGTCCTTCGACGCAGCCATCTGGGTGCGGAGCAATTCGGAGAAGCCGAGGATGGCGTTCATCGGGGTGCGGATTTCGTGGCTCATGTTCGCCAGGAATTCGCTCTTGGCCGCGTTCGCTGCTTCGGCTTGTTCGCGGGCAGCTTCCGCGGCGGCTTTTGCGGACTCCAGTTGCGCGTTCCTGGCTTCGATTTCGGCCCGGGCCTTTTCAGCCGCCTCGCGCGCGTCGTGTTCCTCCTTCAGCAACCGCTTCCGCAACTGCTCCGCCTCGCGCTTGCGCCGGGCGATCATGGACCGGGCCACGAACGCCCAGCCCACCAGTGCCACCGCGCCGCCGACGCTTGGCACCATGATCCAGGCATTCATGTACCACGGTGGCGAGATGAAAAGCTCGGTGCGGAACGGAATGGAATAGTTCAAATCGCGGTCGATGTACTGCACCGCGATGGTATGCAGCCCTGTCACGGATGGCTTCCATTCAAACCGGGCCTCACGCTGCTGCGGCGACCAACCCTCGCTTTTCTCCAATTCGGCCAGAGGCACGCTCCCGGGCAGAATCTTGAGGCGGAAAAAACGGTTCTCCGGGCGCGACTTGAAATCCACCACCTCAGCCTGGATGGTCAGGCGCACGTCCAATCCGTTCTTGCGTGCGAGCATCGCGTTGAACGAAACGTCTTCGCGCGTGACCTCGAGCTTCACCCGCGGCCTCGCGGGCCGCGTCCTGGATCTCTGATAACGAATGAGTCCAATGTCAGTGTTGAACCAGACCGCACCGTCCTTGCCCGGTAGGATGTCGGAGACCGAGTTTCCCGCCAAGCCGCCGCGGGTTTCGATCGAAGGCCAGTCGCGAGCGTCGAGCGTGGACCAGATGGAGCCATCGAACCGGGTCACGCCATCGCTGGTTCCAAACCAGATCACACCGTCGGCGTCACGATAGATTTTGGAAATGGAAGACAATTGAGCGAGCCGCCCTACCGCAGCGGTGACCGACGTCAGGTCCTTGGTGGAGGGGTCAAATCGGTGAACGCCGACCTCCGTGCCGATCCACGCGGTGCCGTTCGTCTCAACCATGATGCTAGAAACATAATACGAGCCATCCCATTTGTTCGTGCCGGAAAGCGATTCAAAGGTCTTTCCATCATAATAGATAGCGAAGCCGGCGGTTCTAAACCACATTGACCCGTCAGGCCCAGCTGTCATTGGCTCGATAAAGTATCGATTCGTCAGCCCGTCGGTCGCGGTGAAAGTCCTGAAATCTTTGCCGTCATACCGGGTAAGTTCTCCCGCTCCCCCAAACCATATGCTGCCATCCAGGGCACGCACCATAGCAGATGGAAAGTACCCCTTGATCATGCCCGAATAATTTGTGAACCCATTCGTGTCGTAACGGGTGATGCCTTTGTTGTCAGGAATATAACTACGAAGGTTGTTGTCTAAGCACAAGCATCCCATAGGCGCAACTCAGCTTTCACAACTCGTTCATCTTCAACGGTCGCGTTCTTGAATCTCCCCTAACGACTTTTAGGACTTCATGGGTGGCACTTTTTCAATTCTGCTGTCCCATGGCATTTTCACGCGAA
>VHDF01000131.1 GCA_016871495.1 Verrucomicrobiota bacterium
ATTTGAGCTCCGAACTGGATCGAATGGGTTCGCGATCCCGGAGGGCTGAGGATCATTCCCGCATCGGATTGATCGCCGCGGTCAACGGGCTCTGGCACGAGGCTGCCTTCGCCTTCTCCAATGCGGTCGTGCTCGAGCCTGACCAACCCCTGGCTTTGATGTATTGGGGGGTGGCGGCCCAGGAAATCAACGAACTCGAGAACGCCATCGATCTGTTCCGGCGATGCACAACGGAGCACCCGCAGTTCATGCCTGGATTTTACCGGCTCGGATTTGCCCTGCTGGCACGGGGTTCAGCTGCCGAAGCCGAGGCTGCTTTCGCGGAACTGACGCGGGGCGAACCCGGCGAATGGCGGGGTCACGCAGGTCTGGGGGAATGCAAACTCCGGCTTGGAAAACCAGGCGAAGCCCTCGTGCCACTGCAAGAGGCCATCCGTATTCATCCTTCCGCCGGTTCCGCCCACGCCCTCCTCGCTCAAGCCTTGCGCTCGCTCGGACAGACCAACGAAGCCGTTCGCCATGCGTTGCTTGGCGAGTCGGCCGCGGCGACCCCGATGCCCGACGCGTGGTCCAAGTCGGCCACGGAACACATGCGCCTTTTGCCGGATCAATTCCAACTGGCCAACGACCTGGCTTTGGAAGGAAGGCCGCTCGATGCCGTTCGCATTTTGGCGAACGCCTATTCTTTCCACGAAACCAATGTCGCCGTCATCAATCAGCTGGCCATTGCCTTGAATCGTTCCGGCCAGCCCAACAAGTCGTCCCGCCTGCTGGATCGAGCCCTCGAAATCGACCCCGCCAATGTGCCGGCGCTGGTTTCATCGGCTTTGGTTCGCAATCAACTCGAACAGAATCAAGAGGCACTCCTGTTGGCCGAACGAGCCATTGCCCTGGCTCCCAATCTCGCCCAGCCCCTCATCGCCAAGGCCAGCGCCCTCCTCGGACTCGAACGAGATGAGGATGCCCTGCAAGCGTTGGAGAAGGCCGCCACTCTCGATCCCAAGAACCCCGAGATTCCGATCGAAATGGGCGATGTTTTTTGGCGGAACCTCAAGCGAAATGAGGCTGCGCTGAGTCAGTATCGGCGGGCACGATCGTTGAATCCCGTGTCTTTCAAAGCACTTTCGCGTTTGTTTGAGTTTTCGCTGGAACAAGGCTGGATCGAAGAGGCTCGATCCTTGCTGAAGGAACTCCAATCGATCCATCCCGCCCTTACCGAGTCGGCCGGTCTGGAGCGGGCACTCTCCGCCGCAGCCCAGCCATGAGACGAGCTCCGTCGTATCCCGCCGTGGGTGGCAGGGTGGCGCCGACTGCCCGTCGGCGGCACGAGCCAAGACCCAGACTGCTTTCTTCTCCTCCTTCATCTCGTTCCCATCCCCACCTTGCAGGTTGGGCAACTTGCGCCACAGCAGACAAGGCTGTCTGCGCTACGATCTCGACTTGGTCACCGGCTCCTTCGGCTTGCGCTGGAGGAGCTCTGGTCCGGCTTGCCTGTCTTGAGTTCTTGGTCGGGTGGTTGCTGAGACGGTGCCGTTTTTCCAACCCGCCAGAGAGGCTTATCCTTGGACTTTGCCTGTGGTTGACGGCGTCGGCTGGTGGTGGATGCGGTCGGGCTCCGGAATCGACGCCGCCTCTTCCTCCTCCGCAGAACACGCCCCGGTCGCGCGAGGTGGTTTGGTTCCGGGAAGCTAGTCAGGCTTCCGGTTTGAACTTCCAGCATCGCTCGGGCCACGCCAATCGCTTTTACATGCCGGAGATGGTCACGGGCGGCGTGGGTTTGTTCGATTATGATCGGGATGGATGGATCGACATCATCTGCGTGAATGGAGGGTCGATCGAAAGGCAAGCCGAACAACCGGCCGGCCACCGGCTTTATCGCAATTTGGGAGGTTTTCGCTTCGAGGATGCCACCGAACGCGCGGGTCTCGGAGGCGTACGGGGCTACGGCATGGGCTGCGCCTGCGGGGATTTCGACGGAGATGGATTTCCGGACTTGCTCATCACTCATCTTCAAGGCAGCAAACTTTTTCGCAACCAACGGGACGGGACTTTCGCCGAGGTCACTTCCTCCTCAGGCATTGACGATGCCGGGTGGGGGACATCCGCCGCGTTCTGCGATTATGATTTGGATGGGGATCTCGATCTTCTCGTGACGCGTTATCTGCGCTGGTCACCCCAAGTCGAACTGCCGTGCTTTTCCCAGGGCGGCCGGCCCGATTACTGTTCGCCCTTGAACTACAAATCGCCCGCGATGGACGCGCTTTATGAGAACCTGGGAGGAGGGCGATTCACCAATGTGACGGCGAGGGCTGGACTGGATCAAGCTTACGGGAATGGATTGGGCGTCGCCTGCGCCGATTTCACGGGCGATGGGAAGATCGATCTGTTCGTTGCCAATGATGGGATGCCCAATCAATTGTGGGTCAATCGGGGGAATGGGCAATTTGCCGAGGAAGCAGCGCTACGTGGGTGCGCCGTAAGCTCGGTGGGAATGCCCCGGGCCGGCATGGGCGTGGCGGCGGTCGATCTGGGCCAGAGAGGTGCCCTCGATCTCTTCGTCACGCACCTCGTCGGAGAGGGGAACGGCCTTTTCATCAATTCGAACGGCTACTTTGTCGATCATCTGTCCACTCACAGCGTGAACGCCACGAGCCGGCCCTGGACGGGATTCGGCGTGGGTTTTGCCGATTTTGACAACGACGGATGGCTCGACGCGTATGTCGCCAACGGGCGAGTGAAGTATGGCGCCAAGGACTTGGACCCCCGCGATCCTTATGCCGAGCCGAATTCTCTGCTGCGCGGCCAGGCCGGGGGCGCTTTCGAAGAAGTTTCAATTCCAGGCGGAACCGACCCCGTTCTCCTGGGCACCAGCCGGGGTTTGGCCCTGGGTGATCTCGATCACGATGGGGGAATGGACGTGGTGATTGTCAACAAGGATGGGCCTTTGCATGTGCTGAAGAATGTTCACCCCGCCCGGGGCGCTTGGGCGGCCTTCCGGGTCCTCAACCGGGCCGGGACAGACGCCTTCAACGCGCGTGTAACCCTCCAGGCTGGCGGCCGCCGATGGTTCAGGGATGTATTGCCCAATCAGAGCTATTGTTCGAGCCACGATCCGCGCGTTCACTTTGGGTTGGGCTCGGTTTCCCGGATTGAATCGGTCGTCGTGCGCTGGCCGGAGGGACAGACGGAATCTTTTGCCTCGGTTTCACTGGGAACCGTTCAAGACTTGCGTCAGGGCCGAGGCGAGCCGGTTCTGCCTGAGTGATTCTTCCTTTCCGTGCATCCCGAAGTCGACTGTCGTGTGGCGCAGGCTGCCCAGCCTGCCGTATCGCCGACTGCCAGTCGGCCCGGCGGGTGAAGAACGAGGCCCTTCCGTGCTCTCCACGTGCCGGGTTCCCTTTGTCGCCCCGCAGGCTGGGCAGCCTGCAAAACAGCAGACAGGGCTGTCTGCGTTACCACGACAACCCGGTCACCGAAAACCTCTGGATGCACCGCCTCCCTTTTCCCAGTTCGAATTGAGATTGAAGGAATTGAGCAAGTAGGTTTATTGGTTTACTTATGCGACCAAGTTTCAGCTTCCTCTTCCTCCATGGATTCGTCGTCCTCCTGCTTGTTTTTGCCTCCGCGTGCGGCAAGAAGTCCGGCGCCGACGTCAATATTCAGGCCGAGATTTCAAACCTCGCCAGCGACAACGCGGAAACGCGGCAGAACGCTTGCGTCAAGCTGGGTGAAGCCAAAGAAGCGGCTTCGGCGGGGGTCAAGCCGCTGATGGCGGCATTGAAGGACAAGGACGCCCTGGTTCGCCGTCTTGCTGCTTACGCGCTGGGCGAGATCGGCGCCAAGGCCAAGGAAGCCATTCCAGCCTTGCGCGATGCGATGAAGGACCCGGATCCGTCTGTGGCGAGCTCTGCGGCAAGCGCCATTACCGCCATTGATCCTAGCCAGAAAGTCGAGTCGCTGGGGCCTAACGTTACAAATTGAGGCGTGATCCGGCTTAACGATTCGATTCATGCTTCGTCGGATCGCAAGCGGACTGCGGCGTTCATGCCGCTTCGACGCCCGTGCGACTACCTGCGAACGGTCTCTGGGGAGTGATTCATGTCGGAAGCGGCGTAAACGCCGGGCGCCGACACTCCATCGGACTGCATCACTCGCCAAGCCTCCACTTCCACTTTAGCCCGGAGATTTCATCCTTGTTCCGCAACCGGGAATTTCCGGGCTAGGGAAACCGCGCCCTGGTTGCCCGAAACGCTTCCTTTTCGATGGATCCGAAGAAGAACTACTTTCCACAGGATGTGGCCTGGGCAAAGCATGAGTGGATTAAAGTGGGGCGCGGTTTGATCTAAGCCGCATTGTTGAAACTCGATGGTGAGCGCTTCTCGTTTAAGCCGAGTGTGAAAGATGCGGGTTAGAGCTTACCGCACCGCCCGGGCATTGTAGGAAGTGCGGTCGAGCAGCCATCCCCAATCGTGGTCGCCCGATCGAACGGCGGGAGGCGAATAGGCGAAATTGGGTTTTTCCGCGAGCACGGTGGATTTCCACTTCTTGATTTCGCTGTGTCCATCGACAAAGGCGAGGCCACCCGCGCCATTGTGGTAATTGGCCGGTATGTCAATCCACCGGCGGTCCGTTTGGGAATTGAAGAAGGCTCCGTCATTGATGGAATCCGGGTTCTCGTCCAGGAACATCCAGAGCATGGAAGGGCTGGGGCGGTCCGCGTCGCCCAACTTTCGGAAGAGTTTCTCGCAATTGAGCAGGCCGTCGGAGGGGGATTTATTGCCATTGCCGATCGCGCCATTGGCGGAGATGCTGCGCACCCGCTCGGTCCAACGGCGGGCTCGTTGGGACGAATGCACGAGTTTGTCAGCGGGGCACTTGTAGAGTTTGGCGGCTTTGGCCGAGTAGTTGGCGAGCACGGCGTATCGGGGATCGATCAAGAAAAGCTCGTTGGTATTGTGCGGGCTCGTATCCCAAGTCAGCCAGCCCGTCACCCAGGGACGGAAGGCGGTGGCGCTGTTTTCATTGATGATGGCGCCTGATTGGGCTTCTCCGCCGTGGGTGACATTGGGGAATTCATCCCTGAAGTCCCCGGCGTAGAGGTTGACCGCCAGCATGAGCTGCTTGGTGTTGCTCATGCAGAGGATGCCTTGCGCCTTGGTCTTGGCTTTGGACAGCGCCGGCAGCAGCATGCCCGCGAGAATCGCGATGATGGCGATGACAACCAGGAGCTCGATGAGGGTGAACCCCTGGTGGAGGGAGCGGGACAGGCCGCTACGACATGCGGAGGTGGGAGAGGATCTTGTCATCATGGATGGAACAAATGTTGGAGTCACCTATAGGGACCCCGCACCGCAATCGTCAACCTAGGTCACTCCATTCGAAGTCTTTTCGGGCTGGTTTTACGACTGCACAGGTGTTGAAGGCGCCCGGATTCAAGGACTCCATGGGTCTTGCTCTCCTCATTTTGATAATCTCACAATCGAGACTGGTGTCCGGGGTAGACGGGGTGGATCAGGAACCAGCTTTTTTGGCGAACCTTGCCCCAAGGCCAGTTACGTGGAAAAAAAGTGTTGTCATCGACTTCCGATTTACCTATTTTTCGCAGAAATGCGTCACTTTAGGGCGCGTGGGCAAACTGTTTTTTGCCCGATGACTCAGAGATAGAATCAATCCATTAACACAACATCGCTGGAGGAACATAGACAATGAAGTTTAACAAATGGACAATGGCCTTGGCGGCCACGGGTGTGGTCAGTCTTGCATCGGCTGTTCAGGCGGAAGAAGCCAAGCAGAGCGTGATGACCGCTCTCTCTTCGACCACCTTGAGCGGTTACGTCGATACGTCGGCCATCTGGAAGTTCGGCACGGGCAACGCCTTGGTGGGCCGTTCTTACGACGGCACGGGTAAGCAGGATGGATTCAACCTGAATGCCGTCAAATTGACCTTGGAGAAGCCGGTGGACGAAGGCAATTGGTCCGCGGGCTACAAGACCGACCTGCTTTTTGGGCCTGATGCCGGGGCTTTTCGAGGCCAGACGCTCGCAGGAGGTGACGGATCGAGCCTGTCGATCAAGCAAGCTTACGTCGCGCTGCGCGCTCCGGTGGGCAACGGCATCGACATCAAGATGGGTGTGTTCGACACGGTGGTCGGATATGAAGTTTTTGATTCCGTCAACAATGCCAATTACAGCCGTTCCTACGGATATTTCCTCGAACCCTTGAGCCATACCGGTCTGCTGTTGAGCTATCAGGCAGCTGATTGGGTGAGTTTCTCGGCGGGCGTGGCGAACACCTACAATGACGCGGCGATCAACGGTCGTGCGGTTCGTGTGGGTCACCCTGGTGCCCCTCTCATTACTTCCGCAGAATCCGAGAAGACCTACATGGCGTCCATTAACCTTACGGCGCCGGAAAGCTGGGGTAGCTTCCAAGGCACCACCCTTAACCTCGGTGCTGTGAATGGATTGAATGGCGGTCCAACCGACACCACCATGCTCTATGCAGGCTTGTCGGCTCCGACACCGATGGAATCGGTCAGAGTCGGCTTGGCTTACGATCACCGACTGACCAGTTCGACGGCTGCGGGTTTCGGATCAAGCTATGCCTGGGCTGGAGCGGCTTACGTCTCCTTCAAAGCCAGCGAAAAGCTGACTCTGCATAGCCGAGCTGAATACGCCACCGGCACCGATGGCACATACGGGTACTTGAATGGCCCGAACAACGACAACCGCAATCAGCTCTTTGGCGCGACCTTGACCGCCGATTATTCCCTCTGGGAAAACGTCGTGACCCGCGCGGAGTTCCGCTGGGATACCCAACTGGCTGGAGGAGCCGACAACACCCTCGCGACGCATCCTTTCGGCCACTTGGACAAGAACGCGATTTCGCTCGCGCTCAACGTGATCTACAAGTTCTAGTTTTTGACCCGCTCACGCGGCTCAAGCAACCCCTTCCCGATTCGTCGGGAAGGGGTTTTTTGTTGCCAGGCCATTCTTGATGAACGGAGTCGGCCTCATGGATGGCAATGGGTTCACGCACCATCGGAAAGCCTCCACCGCAGAAGGCAGATCGTTTCATGAGCTGGTCAAGGCCAGATGCGGCGTGACCCGCAGCCGCATTCGTGACCGAGCCGCGAATCCGAAATGCCATGGGGAATTCGGACGATGAAGGGCGATGACGTCATTCGCGATGCCCGTTCACGTCAGTCCGTCCTTGTCGGCTCGGACGCAGCCGATACACTCTGGCCCATCCGGATGCCAGAAAGGCCTCCATCCATTGAATTGAAACGAGAGCCCGGATGCCGAGACGTTTGGGCAAGCCATCATGAACACTGTCCACCAACTCAAGACCGTCAAGAACAAGACCCAAGCCAAAGTTGAAGCCGAACTCGCCCGTACAGGAGGGTTGTTGCGCCTGGCGCCCGCCTGGGTGCCGCGTGCCTTTTTGCAACCGGGACTGCGCATCAAACTACATCCGGACGACACCTACGCTTACGGTGCCAACCGCGGCGGCATCGACGAGCGCTGGTTCGCGTCCACCACCGTCACCGCCAACGAGGGCCGGGCATGGGATGAGGGCTTGAATTACTGTGTGGTCGGCAAGGAACGCTTTACCTTGAAGCAGGCGGTGGAAGATTGCGGCGCGACGCTGGTTGGGAAATCGATTTGGAAGAAATACAGCCGCTGGCCCGTTTACTCCAAATTCTTCGACAACATGGGGCCCATCCCCCATCACATGCATCAGTCGCAGAAACAGGCCAAGCTCGTCGGTCAGGAAGGCAAGCCCGAGAGTTATTACTTTCCGCCCCAGCACAACAATGTGGGCAACAATTTTCCCTACACCTTCATGGGTTTCGAGCCGGGCACAACCAAGGCGCAGGTCAGGAAATGCCTCGAAGATTGGAACAAGGGCGACAACGGAATCCTCGACCTCTCGAAAGCCTATCGTCTCAAGCCCGGCACCGGCTGGCTCATTGACCCATGCATTCTCCACGCGCCTGGAAGCCTGTGCACCTACGAGCCGCAATGGGGCAGCGACGTGTTCGGCATGTATCAAAGCATGGTCGAAGGACGCTACGTTCCGTGGAGCCTGCTCGTGAAAGACATGCCCAAGGACAAACACAAGGATCTCGATTTCATCGTGGACCAACTGGATTGGGACAAAAACACCGACCCGAATTTCAAGGATAACCACTATCTCGAACCCGTGCCGGTGGCGGATACGCGCAAGGAAGGTTTCGTGGACCGCTGGATTGTCTACGGCAAGATCGACGGCGAACAGCTCTTCACCGCCAAGGAGTTGACGGTTGAACCGGGAGTGAAATGCACCCTCAAGGACGCCGGAGCTTATGGTCTGATCTGCGTGCAAGGCTCGGGCAAGATCAATGGACAACCGTTGAACAGCCCCAAGCTCATCCGTTTCCACGAATTGACGGAGGACGAGTATTTCTGCACCGAAGACGGCGCGAAGAACGGCGTGACCTTCGAGAACACCAGTGAGACCGAACCGCTCGTGACGCTCCGCTACTTCGGCCCCGAGGTGAATCCGGACGCCCCGGCGATGGGGGCGTATCGGAAGAACAAGTTCAGCTGAAGCTGCCAAGCACGCACGCACTCCTGGCCGAATATGTGATGTGCTGACCTGGCATGGTGCGGACGCGGTCCTCCCGCGAAAGGAATCGCGGCAGGTTGAAAAGCCGACCCAGTAAAACTCGCACTGCCGGACGCGATGGGGCAGGCGACGTCTTCGGTCATAGCCCAAAATCCAGGGGCGATTCACCCTTTCACGACGGGAGTTTGAGCAGTTCGACTTTGCGGAATTGGATCGGGTGGCTCTCGGATTGAAGCGAGATCGTGCCGCGGTCGAGCAGTTTGGGGTGGCCCGCCGCCAGCAAACGTTGCGCGCTGGCGTCTCGTTCGTCGAGTTGGGCTTGCTCGTATTCGAGCACAACCTCGCCGTCCATCCAGTGCCGGATGGCGCCATGACCGCGAACTTCGACTTCGGCGGTTACCCATTGGTCGCCGTGGTAAGTCTTCGATTTGGAGTTTAAGCAGTGGGGTGTGTAAAGTTTGCCTTCGCGCACGACGTGGGTGCCCGGGGTGCAGAGGTTGAGTGTGGTGCGCGGGTTCTTGCCGTCTCCACCCAGCAGTTGAGCTTCGATGGAGGCCGGGAAGTCCTGGTCCAGCGTCATCGATTCCGGCGTCTGCCCGTGGAGCATGAGGCCGCTGTTGCGAACCGCCCAGCCCGGGCCGCCGGGCACTTGCGTGC
>VHDF01000132.1 GCA_016871495.1 Verrucomicrobiota bacterium
GGCGCTTCCGCTCGCGCCAATCTGCCCGACCGGCTCGGGTGGAACCTCGCCCTCCCGGTCCATGGCCCGCCCTGGGTGGATGCCTTCACCTCTGGCGGCACTCTTGCCCGTTAAACTTGCGTTGCCCCTTTGAAGACACGCCTTGAAGCGGCATTTCATTGAATTGTTTGCGGGCCGCGCGGCTTAATTTCCCACGGGCACTGGACAGGAAATGCTGGTTCACGCCGCCCCATCGGTTATCCTTCGGGGCATGCCGACGTCCGCATGCATCCCGCTGCTGAAGGCGCTGGCGGATGAAACCCGCTGGCGCATCGTGAGCGAATTGCTGTCCGCACCCCGAAACGTCGGCGAGCTCGTCGAGCGGCTCGGCGTTTCCCAATACAACATCTCCAAGCACGTCCGGATTCTGCGCGAGGCGGGCATTGTGGAGACAGAGCGCGATGGCAAGCATGTCCATTGCCGGGTCGCGGAGGATTTTCGCAAGCAAATGGCGCGCAATCGGACGGGGCTCGACCTGGGTTGCTGCACGTTTCGCTTCGACGCGCCGCGCCGTCGCGGCCCGGTGCATCCCGATGTTGCCGGTGATGCAGGTAGGGCGCGTCCGTCCCGGCGCGCCGCCGGAGCATGATGTTTTGCATCCAGGGGTCGGCGGGCTGGGACAGGCCCGCCCTACCAACAACATCGGGATGCACGGGGCGCGGCCCCTTCGCAAGTTTTAATTTGCCTCGCGCGATGATATATGCACAGTTGGGCATGTATGCAACTCACAAGCCTGGGCGCGCTCTGCCTCTGCCTGGCATGGGCGGGCTTTTTTGAGCCGCCCGCCCTCGCTGCCACCCTGAAGATCAACGGATCGACCACGGTCCATCCACCGGTGGCCGAAGCCGCGGAGATTCTGCGGTCAGAGCGGAGAATGAACATCCAGGTGGACACGCAGGGCGGAAGCCCGGGTGGCATCTCCGCGGTAGGCGATGGACGCGCGCACATCGGGATGTCGTCCAAGCCGCTGAGCGACACGGATCGCGCGAAGTATCCCCGGGCCCGCTTCAAGTCGATCCACGTCGGGGCGGACGCGGTGGCGTTGATTGTGTCGAAGGACGTCTGGGACGGGGGCGTGCGGGCATTGTCGAGCGCGCAGGCGCGAGACATCTATGAGGGCCGCGTGCGGAACTGGAAGGAGGTTGGAGGCCCGGACCGCCGCATTGTGTTTTTCAACAAGGAACCCGGGAGAGGAACTTGGGAGGTGTTCGTCCATTGGCTCTACGGGGACGCGAAGAAGGCGCCGAGGGTCAGCTTTCCGGAGGTCGGTGGGAATGAGGAGGCGCGGCTGAAGGTTGCCTCCACCCGGGGCGCGTTGTCGCAGCTTTCGGCCACGTGGGCCGACGGGCGGAGTGTGTTCGCGCTGGGCATCCAGCGGGACGATGGGAACGTGGTGTGGCCCAAAGCCGAGAACATCGCGACCGGTGAATATCCGATGAGCCGACCGCTATTTCTGCTGACCGACGGCGATCCGGCCGGCGAGGCGAGGGAGTTTGTGGAGTTTGTCCTGAGTCCGCGCGGCCAGGCGCTGGTGCGCAGGCATGGCTACCTCTCCCTGGATCAACTGAAGCCGTGAGACTTCTGCTCGCGAGCGATGGAACCTGTCACTGATGCTGGAAGGTCCAAGTCCCGCGCCGCTGCGGCGCGCTGGAGTGGGACGCGCGTGATGACCTTCGCGTTCAGCGCGCTCGCGCTCGCGTTTTTTGCGGCGATGGTATTGATGTTGATCGGTCAAAGTGTCCCCGTTTGGCGACACGAAGGGTTTGGCTACTTGACGGGAACGCAGTGGTTCTTTCAGCACCACGAGTTTGGCGCGCGGGCCATGATTTACGGCACGGTCGTTGTCTCGACGGTGGCGCTGGCCTTGGCCGCTCCCATCGGATGGGGCGCGGCCTTGTTCACGTCCGAAGTGTTGCCCGGGCGTTGGCGGCTTCCGGTCAAGGCGTCCATCGAATTGCTCGCCGGCATTCCGTCCGTGATCTACGGGTTGCTCGGAATTCTTCTGTTGCGCGAACGGGTGTATGACGCGCTGCAACCGTTCGAACCGGTCAGCGGTGACACCCTGTTGACGGCCGGCATTCTTCTCGCCGTCATGGTGCTTCCCACGGTCATGACCTTGTGCGACGACGCGCTGCGCGGAGTACCGGCGGCACAGCGCCTGGCTGCCCGTGGACTTGGGCTGACACGCGCGGAGGCGGTGCTGACGGTCGTGCTGCCCCAGGCGTGGCGGGGGATGGTGGCGGCCTTGTTGCTGGCCACGGGCCGCGCGCTCGGTGAGGGCATTGCCGTGTTCATGGTCGTGGGCCGCCAGGACAATCAGTGGCCGGAGAATCTCTTCTCGCTCCGTCCGTTGATGGAAGCGGGTCAGACGCTGAACAGCAAACTGGTTGGTTCGGAAACGAACATTGCCTATGGCGACCCGCTGCACTGGGCGGCGATGGGTGGGCTGGGACTGATCTTGCTGGTGATGACGCTTGGGATCACGTGGGCGGGCGCGCGCATGATCCGCCCAAAGGAGGTTCATGCGCCGCGCGCTTGACCGGGGGCTGATTTTAGCCGGAGGGATTTGCGCCGCGCTGGCAGCGGGGGTGCTTGCGACCATCTTGGGCGCGATCACATGGCGCGGCGCCTCGGCGATTTCATGGCCGTTCCTGACCGAACAGATCCAGCGTGCGGGCGCGTCCGGCGGCGTCTTGTTCAACATCTCCGGCACGCTGATCTTGCTCGGCGCGGCACTGCTCGTCAGCCTGCCGGTGGCGTCAGCCCTCGCGCTCTTGCACAGCGTGTATCTCAGGAGTGAGCGCGCCCGGCAGCGGCTTTGGATGCTCCTCGCGGTGTGGAGTGGTGTGCCCTCCATCGTCTTCGGTTTGTTCGGACTCATGCTGTTTGTGAAGACGTTCGGCTGGGGAAAATCCTGGCTTTCGGGCGGCGTTTTGCTGGGCATGATGATGCTGCCGACCGTTTCCGTGGCGCTCATTGAACGGATTCATTCGCTCCCTCGGAAGTATGGCGAAGCCGCCGCGGCTTTGGGTCTGAGCCAGTCGCAGGTCATCTGGTCGGTCATTTTGCCGCAATGCGCGAACGGACTCGTGACTGGCTTGCTGCTTGGACTGGCGAGGGCGGCTGGAGAGACCGCGCCGATCATGTTCACGGCGACCATTTTTTCCGGAGCCGCGCTGCCGCATGGCATCCAAGACAGTCCTGTTCTCACGCTGCCGTATCACATTTTTGTCCTGTCGCAAGATTCGTTGGATCCGGCGGCGGGCGCCCGGGTTTGGGGCGCGGCACTGGTTTTGCTGGGATTGGTGATGGCGTTGAGTTTGGTGGCCTTGCCGGCGCGTCTCCGGATTCACGAGGAGGCGTTGCGTGGATGAGGAGACGAGCATGGGAGACTCTCCCTCAACAAGGGGCACGCCGTCCGGGCGCGGATCCGATTCACCCGCGCTTCTGGAGGTGCGGGGCTTGAACGTGTTCGCCGGGTCGCGGCACTTGCTGCGCGAGGTGAACTTGAGCATCGCGCCCCGCCAGGCCTTTGGGCTGGTTGGGCCGTCCGGCGCCGGCAAGAGCACGCTGTTGAGGTGTCTCAACCGGTTGATCGAACTCGACTCGAGCCTGCGTGTGGAGGGGGACATTCTCCTGCGGGGCCGCTCCATCCGGTCGCCGGAGGTGGACGCGGACGCCCTGCGCGCGCGCGTGGGCATGCTCTTTCAACAGCCTGTCGTTTTCCCCGTGAGCATTCGCCGGAACGTGCTGTTTGGGGTGCGTCATCTCAGGCCTCTCTCGCGGCTCGAATCCGCGGCCCTGACGCAGAGGGCGTTGCGGGAGGCGGCGCTTTGGGATGAAGTGAAGGACCGTCTCGACGAGCCGGCGGCGAAATTATCCGTCGGGCAGCAACAGCGACTTTGCCTCGCGCGCGCGCTGGCCCTGGACCCTGAGATTCTCTTGATGGACGAACCCACGAGTTCACTTGACGAGAAGTCCGCTGACGCCGTCGAACAACTGATTCTGAAGTTGAAAGCCACGCGAACCATCGTCCTCGTGACGCACAATCTGGGCCAGGCACGTCGCGTTGCCGACGTGCTTGCGAGAATCGAGCCGCGCGAGGGAGTGGGCGAAATTGTCGCCACCGGCTCATGCGCCGAGGTGCTGGGAGCGCGCGATCCTGCGGCTCGGTAGTGGAGATTATGGAGCCGTGCGACAACGGGCAAGGGTGCTGCCAGGGCGAAGGCATTCACCCAGGGCGGGCCCTGGACCGGGAGGGCGAGGTTCCACCCGAGCCGGTCGGGCAGATGGGTGCGAGCGGCAGCGCCGTGAACGGCGCGCCCCGACAACTTGCGGATGCGCCGGTCGTGATGTGCCGCGCCGATCTGGGCTCCATTCCGCTTGAGATTTCGAGGCCGGAGGGCATGATGCGCGGCACACCTTCAACGATTATGAACACAAAGACTGCTTCTCCTGTGACCCGCCGGGTCTTCGTTCAAAGCGGCGCTCTCGCCGCCTTTTCCGTCGCTGCCTTGCGTTTGCCGGGCCGCGCCCAAACCAACCGGAACAGCAAACTCCGTATCTTCCAAATCGGGGTGGGCGGCATCGGGAGTCTGGAGCGGAACGGACTCAAAGGTCATCCCATGGTCGAATGGGCTGGGTTCTGCGATGTGGATCAACGCGAGCTCGACAAGATCAAGCAGGAGCACCCCAACGCGTGGACGGTGAAAGACTACCGGGAAGCTTTCGCCAACAAGGTCGCCGACTTCGACGCGGTCATTGTGGAAGCCCCTGATTTTCACCATGCCCCGATGATTCTGACCGCCCTCAAGCACCATAAACATGTCTATGGCCAAAAGCCGCTGGTTCATCAACTCGATGAATTGCGCATGATCCGGGATGCTGTCCAGGCGCGTCCCAACGCCGTCACGCAGATGGGCAACCAACGGGCCTGCCACCGGGGACGGATGCAATCCGTCGAGATCTTGCGAAAACATCAACTCGGTCGTCCGGTCGAGGCTTATGTCTGGACGGGGGGCGTGCAACGCGGGCATTACTTCGCCGATCCCTGGAGCGAATACATCCATGGCAAGACCGCTCCGTCCCATTTGGACTGGGATTTGTGGCGGGGGCCGCTGAGCTCTGAGATTCCGTACAGCGAGGATCTCGCACCCCGGCGCTGGCGCACCTTCTGGGAGACGGGAGGCGGGCAGTTGGCGGACTGGGGCTGCCATTTGCTCGATCTCTTGTATTTCGCGTATCCCATGCCCGCGCCGGAGGCGGTGGTGACTTACACCGGTCGCGCTCCGAACACGGGGCATTCGGCGAACAACCTCAGCGTGATTACCTATCCGGGCGGCGGACCGTTCGCGCGCCCGAAATTCGTGGTGCATTACAACGACAGCGCATTGATGCCTTCGTTTGCGGCCCTGGGATTGCCGCCCATGAAAGTGGATGCCAATCACACCATGGTGGTATGTGAGGGGGGCACCTTGTTATTGCAGGCCGATGGCCGGATCACCATCTTCCGCGACGGACAGGAAGTGGAGAACGAGCCGCTGCCCAAGGTGGAGCCGCGCGATCATTGGAAGGATTGGGCGGACAACTGCCTGGGAGCGAAGAAGCCGTTGTGGACGCCGTTCAACATAGGCTGGCGAATCACGGAACCGGCCTTGCTGGCCGTGAAGGCGACGAAGTTTCCCGGGCAGGAGTTGCGGTGGGATGCGGCAAGCTTTCGGTTCACCAACCACGAGAAGGCAAACCAGGAGATCCTCAAGCGAAACTATCGCGACGGATTCGCGCCCCCGCAGGTGGCCTGATCCGCTCGGAATCCGAGGCAAGCCTTGTGGAAGGTTCGAGCTTGAGCTTCTCAGGCCGGCTTGAACGAGTGAGGCGCGGGCGCACGGTCCGAGGAGCCGGTCTGTTTCCTTCGATCGGGTTGGGGGCTCTTCGCTGGGCTCTGGTCTGCATGCTCGGGATCAGTGCCGCGCGCCTGGAGGCTCATTGGTCGAGCGACAGCCAGTTGGACATTGTGGTGACCAACGGGACGGTTCGCATTCAATGGGCGATCTTGTGGAGAGATCTGGATGCCTTGTTGAGAATCGACGACAATGGCGACGGGATTTATCCGGAATCCGAATGGGGCAAGCGGGCCGATGACGTCAACCTCTATGCCGCGTCGCATCTGGGCGTGCGCCTTGACGGCACGGTGGGCGCTCTGGAACCGGGTGCCATCCGATCCATGGAAGCGATCGATGGTGTTTATGGCATTCTGGAGTTTCTCATTCGAGGCGTGGGTGATCCGGAGAAGGTGGAGTTGGACTACCGGTTGTTTGAGGGACTCGACCCGCATCATCGAGGCCTTGTCCGGTTGACGGGTGCGGGCCAGGTGCAGACCGCGATCCTGGACCAGATCGAGCCCCAGCAAGTGTTCATCCTGGCGCGACCCAACCCGCGAGAGCAGTTCTGGGATTTTGGACGGAAGGGGGTTTATCACATTTGGACGGGCGCGGATCATTTGCTTTTTCTTTTGGCGCTGTTGCTGCCTTCGGTGTTGCGTTGGAGAGACGGGCGATGGGAGCCGGTGGAGAGACTGGGCCAGGCAGGGTGGGCGGTGTTGAAAGTGGTGACCTGTTTTACGGTGGCGCATTCGTTGACCTTGGGCCTGGCGGCGGCTGGGGTGGTTTCGCTTCCCCCGCGTCCCGTGGAAACGGTGATCGCGCTTTCCGTCGCGCTGGCGGCGGCGAACAATTTGCGTCCGATCTGGCGTGGCGGCGAGGCAGGGATGGCCTTCGGATTCGGGCTGGTGCATGGTTTTGGATTTGCCTCGATCTTGCTGGACCTTGGATTGTCCGCCCGTTCCTTGCTGTGGCCGCTGGCGGGCTTTAACGCGGGGGTGGAGTTGGGACAGCTTGCCTGTGTGGCAGTGTTTTTCCCTGTGGCGGCAGCCATGCGGGGGAAGGCGGTTTACCCGAACCATGTTCTGCGCTGGGGATCGGGAGCCATTCTGTTGGTGTCGGCGGGCTGGGCGATGGAGCGGGCGACGGGCGGTGAATGGATGCCGTTTTGAGCGTCAGGCGTGGCGTGCATCCCGATGTTGTTGGTAGGGCGGGCCTGTCCCAGCCCGCCGTCCACTGGATGCAAAACATCATGCTCCGGCGGCGCGCCGGGACGGACGCGCCCTACCTGCATCACCGGCAACATCGGGATGCACCGTCAGGCGTGGCGCTCTTAGTTCGCGGCGGGGCGGAACTCCTGCTTGGCCCGAGGCATCCATTCCTGAAGCTGGCGGATGCGGACTTCGTCGAGTGGATGGGTGCGGAGGAACCAGGGCGCGGCTTGGCCGGATTGCCGGTTATAGGAGGAGAACCGCTGCCAAAAGCCGACGGCGGCCTCGGGGTTGTAACCGGCCCGGGCCATGTAAAGGAGGCCAATTTGATCCGCTTCCGATTCCTGTTTGCGGCTGTGCGGAAGGGCGCGTCCCAGGGAGGTGCCGAGTCCATAGACCGTCATCGCGGCGCCATGATACTTCGATCCTCGCGCGGTGAGTCCGGCATTGAGCGCGGCGCCGACCGATTGCATGAGCATGGCTTCGCTCATCCGTTCGGCCCCGTGACGGGCGACGGCATGAGCCACTTCATGACCGATCACCGTGGACAAGCCTGCTTCGTCCTGGGTGATGGGGAGGATGCCGGTGTAGATGCCGACCTTGCCTCCGGGCAGGCAGAACGCGTTGGCTTCCTTGCTGTCGAAGAGGACGAACTCCCATTGCGCGTTGGGGAGGGGGGCCACGGCGGCGATGCGGTGACCGACGCGCTGCACCAAGGCGTTGAGTTTAGCGTCCTTGCTGACAGGGGTTTCCTTTTTGAGCTGTTCGAAGCTGGTCAGACCGAGCTGCATTTCCTCACCGGGCGAGAGAATGTTGAGCTGGCTGCGACCCGTTTCAGGCACGACGGCGCAGCCCGAAAGCAGGAGCAGTCCGAGGAAGATGATCGCAAGAAGGGCGGGGCGCATGGGGTTTATTTGAGATCTGTTCCTTTGAGGCCTCCAATGGTCCAGTCGAGGTTGTATTCCCCGTAAGGCGCGGTCTTGTTCATCTGGATGTATTTCGTGAAAGCCGCATGGCTGTCGGCGAAGAGAATGGGGAATCCAGCCTTGCCATGGGCGAGATTCTTGTCGCCGAGGTTCCCATGTTCCGGTTCGGCGAAGCAGCTCATGATCGCCTTTTTGGTGGGACTCAGGACTTCCTCGACCGAACGCTGGGTGAGTTTGGGCGAAGTGGTGTCGTCATTGTAGAACTGGTGATAATAGTAATACGAATTCGGAAAGAGGAGTTCGTTCGTGCGGATATTGCTGCCGGACCCGTTGAGCCGGGTCCAGGCGATGTTCCAGGCCGGGGGCCGGTCGGCCGGGCAGAGGTAAAAATCGCCGCCATTCGTGCTCAGGAAGGGATGGAATAGCTTCATCAGGTCCACGAAGGGCATGTGGGGCCACGACCGGCCGGAAAAGGGGAACTTGTCGCGGTAATCAGAGGTGTAGAGGTTGAGGGTGATGCCGAGCTGGCGGAGATTCGACAGGCAACGCGCCGTTTTTGCCTTGGTCTTTGCGCGTGAGAGCGCGGGGAGGAGCATGCCGGCCAGAATGGCGATGATGGCGATGACCACCAGAAGTTCGATGAGGGTGAAGGCTCGGGAGGAAGCCCGGAGTGAAAAGAGCGATCGTGGTGTCATGGAATCAGGGGGCCGCTGCGGTGATCATGGTCATAGCCCAAACCGTGTCCTGAGACAAGGAGAAGAAGCGGTGAGAAACTTTCCCCCGTGTATCCCGATGTTGTTGGTAGGGCGGGCCTGTCCCAGCCCGCCGCCCACGGGATGCAAAAAATCATGCTCCGGCGGCGCGCCGGGACGGACGCGC
>VHDF01000133.1 GCA_016871495.1 Verrucomicrobiota bacterium
TGTGACCGAGGAGCAACAACGCCAGAACTGCCCAAGCGGCGCAACCCTTCGGGCGGCGAGTCTTTCGGCCGTGGGCTTCGTTGCTCCTCAGTCACGTATCTCTGCGGATAGGCTCCTTCGTCGCGCCTCGCCCACGGCCAAAATCCTTCGCCGCAAAGGCCCACCCAGTTCATGAAGAGCACACTAGCCTGGAAACGGCAGTAGATCCGCATCGATCTCTCGCGGTGCATCCCGATGTTGCCGGTGATGCAGGTAGGGCGCGTCCGTCCCGGCGCGCCGCCGGAGCATGATGTTTTGCATCCCGTGGGCGGCGGGCTGGGACAGGCCCGCCCTACCAACAACATCGGGATGCACGGGATCTCTCGCAGGGTCTGGGCGGCAAAGGCCTTTCTCAAGTTTCGATGGCTCTTCCTGCGGATGCCCCTCAACTTTCGACCGGCTATTGAGGCTCGAGCTGTTTCGCATCTCAACTCTGCTCAATCGCCGTTTCCAGGTTCAACGCAAGCCAACTTCTCCGGAGGTTGCCGGAGTCGTTGGATGAGTTGCGCTTCCTTCGGGGTGAGTCTTGAATGGGCCGCCAAGCCCGGGCGGACCTGGTGGTGACGGTGGATGCGCGGTCCGAGGGTGTGGTGGCGGTCCGCCGCTGTTCCCCTTCCTCCGCGGTTGATTCACAAAAGCGTTCCTTCGTGGAACGCTTGGCGGTTCGCGAGCCGCAGGATGTTGTCCGTGGTTACCCGCGCAATCTCGGTGAGCGCCTCGTCTGTGAGGAAAGCCTGATGCGACGTGATAAGGACATTCGGGAAGGACAGCAGCAAGTTGAGTTCATCGTCCTGTAGCAGCGCGCCCGAGTGATCCTCGAAAAAAATGCCTTCCTCTTCCTCGTAGGCGTCCAGCGCGACGCCGCCCAAGTGGCCGGACTTGAGATGATGAATGAGGGCGGTGGTGTCGATGAGTTTGCCTCGGCTTGTGTTGACGATGTAGGTGCCCGGCTTGAGGCGGGCCAGCGTGCGGTCGTTGAGCAGATGGTGGGTGTCCGATGTGAGCGGCAAATGGAGTGAAAGAATGTCGCTCCGGGCCAGGACCATGTCGAAGTCCGCGTAAACGACACCTCGTTCCTTGGCCCAATCGAGTGAAGGGAACGGGTCATAGGCGATGACCTTGGTGTCGAAGCCGCGGAAGATCTGCGCGGCGATGCGCCCGATCTTGCCAGTCCCGATCACGCCGACGGTCTTGCCGCACAGATCGGATCCGACCAGGCCGTGGAGTGAGAAGTTGTGTTCGCGCACGCGGTTGTAGGCGCGGTGAATCTTGCGATTGAGGGTGAGCAACAGCGCGACGGTGTGCTCGGCCACCGCGTGCGGCGAGTACGCCGGCACACGCACCACCGGCAGTCCCAGGGCTTTGGCGGCGGGAAGATCGATATTGTTGAACCCGGCGCAGCGCAACGCGATAAGTTTCACCTCGGCGCGGTGAAGCTGTTCCAGGCAGTCGCGGTCGAGACGGTCGTTGACGAAGACACAAACGGCTTGCGCGCCCTTCGCGCTGCCGGCGGTCTCGTTGGTCAGGCGGAATTCATGAAACACCCGGCGCAACTGCTCCGCGCCGGCCGCCCGGTCAAAGTAAACACGGTCGTAGGGTTTGGTGTCGTAGAAGGCGAACGTCATCATGGGATCGACAGATTCAGTCAGTTCATGGGTTGCGGGGCAACCTTGAGTTTGCCTGCGACACGCGCGCGCTCCTAGCTGCTATCCGCGTCCGGCCAGCAGGTGACGACCTCGGTTTCGGTTGGGTGCCAGGGGCTTTCGTCACGAGTTTCCAAGGTCGTTGCATCCCATTATCGCCAAGACGTTGGCTGCCGGGGGATGGATGCCGAGAACTGCCGATCACTGTGGCGGACCGGAGAGTTTGCGCTGCCAGCGGGCGACTCGCTGGCGGACTTCACGAGGGCCAGGTGCTCCCGGAAGTTCCTTCCGAGTCATGGAACGATCGAGATCGAACAAGTCCAGGGTGGCCGCGTCGAAGTGAGGAGAAACCGATTGGAGCTGGTCAAGGGCCAGACGATTCAGAGGGACGCCTTTCTTCTCTGCCAAGGCCACCAAATCGCCTACCAGGTGATGGGCTTGGCGGAACGGGACATTCTTGCGCACCAGGGCATCGGCGAGATCGGTGGCTAGCAATTGTGGGTCCGAGGCTGCCCGCCGGCAGGACTCGGGGATAAAGCAAGTATTCCGCAACATGCCCGCCATCAGGCTGGTCGTGGACCGCACGGTGTCGGCGCTGTCAAACAGGGATTCCTTGTCCTCTTGCAGGTCGCGATTGTAGGTCATCGGCAATCCTTTCAACACGGTGAGCAGGGAGACCAGATTGCCGATGACTCGGCCCGATTTGCCCCTCGCCAGCTCAGCCACGTCGGGGTTTTTCTTTTGCGGCATCAGCGATGAGCCGGTGGTGTAGGCATCGTTGATGCGGATAAAGTGGAATTCCGATGAGGCCCAAAGAATCAAATCCTCCGCCAGCCGGCTGAGATGAACCGCGAGCAGGGCGGCCGCGGCGCAGAACTCCACGACGAAATCGCGATCGCTCACGGCGTCCATTGAGTTGGCGGTCAAGCGCGCATTTCCCCGGTCATCGACAAACCCGAGTTCGCGAGCCACGAACGCTCGATCGATGGGCAGAGTGGTGCCGGCGAGGGCGCCACTGCCGAGAGGACATTCGTTGGCTCTGAATCGGGCGTCGCGGAAACGGCCGCGATCCCGCTCCAGCATTTCGACGTAGGCGAGCAGATGGTGCGCGGCATAAACGGGCTGTCCGCGTTGCAGATGGGTATAACCCGGAAGAATGACTTCCGGTTGGCGCGCGCACCAATCGACAATCGACTGTTGCAACCGCCGCAAATCCTCCTGCAATGCGTCGATCTCGTCGCGAACCCACAGCCGCATGTCCAGGGCCACCTGGTCATTGCGCGACCGCGCGGTGTGGAGTTTGGCCCCCGCCGGAGCTCTCCGGGTGAGCTCGGATTCGATGTTCATGTGAACGTCTTCCAGTTCGGGTTTCCAAGCCAGGAGGCCGGATTCGATGTCCGCCGCGATGGACTTGAGGGCTTTTTGGATGGACCCGAGTTCGGAGGCGGTGAGAAAGCCGGCGTTCCGCAACATGCGGGCGTGAACGAGAGAGCCGCGGATATCCTGACGCCAAAGCCGCCTGTCGAACGAGATGGATTGAGAAAAGGCGGCGACTTCGGCCGCGGGTCCGGAAGTAAATCGTCCGGAGCGGGACACGGGTGCGGTGGTTTTCATGAAAATCCGAACAAGACTTGCCCGCGCAGGGCGGCAGGATCATGGAAGAGTCGCGGGTTCGAGTCCATGCCCGATTCGCGCGCGCGAGGATTGCGCCAGGGATGGTCCGTGTGATTCAATTGCGACTCGAGTTCGCTCTTGCTGTGAAACGACCACAGACACTCCGGCGGTGCCAGGCACTGCTTGCCGTCTGCGGGCTGATGGCCCTGACCTCGCCCTGCCTTGGCGCGCCAATGGCCCCATCCCATTGGGCGTTTGTCGCTCCCGCTCGCGTCGAGCCGCCGGCCGTTCGTGACACGTCCTGGAGCCGAAACCCCATCGACCCTTTTATTCTCGCGTCGATGGAGGCCAGCGGACTCGCTCCTGCAACGGCGGCGACGAGGGAACAACTCATCCGCCGCGCCACGTTTGGCCTTCTCGGGCTGCCGCCAACTGCGGAGGAAAGGGACGCGTTCGTCCACGACCGTTCGTCCGGCGCTTACGAGCGGTTGATCGACCGCCTGCTGGCCTCGCCGCACTATGGCGAGCGTTGGGCGCGCCACTGGCTCGATCTTGTCCGCTACGCGGAGACTGACGGCTTCGAGCACGACGCCCTGCGGCCGCACGCCTGGCGTTTTCGCGATTACGTGATCAAATCTTTCAACGAGGACAAGCCCTACGACCGCTTTGTCCGCGAGCAGATTGCAGGAGACGAAATGTGGCCGCACGAACCGGACGCGGTCACGGCCACGGCTTTCCATCTGCTGGGCCCCGACATGGTGGATTCCGCGGACCCCGTGCAGCGCCGCCTCAACACGCTCAATGACGCGACGGATACGACGGCGTCGGTGTTCCTCGGGCTGACCTTTGGCTGTGCGCGATGTCACCACCACAAGTTTGAGCCGTTGACGCAGCAGGATTACTTCGCCATGCAGGCTTTTTTCGCGCCGGCCGTTTTTCAGCGTGAGATGCCGATTCCCACCGCATTCGAGCAGGCGGCTCATGACCGCGGGATGGAACGGTATCGAACTGGGGCTGCGGCGACGCAGAAGTCGCTCCATGAGCTCGAAGCGGCGTATCGCGATAAGCTCCACGCGGAGCGACTCGCACGCCTGTCGCCGGACGCTCGACTTGCGCACCAAACACCGAAGGAAAAGCGCACGACGGAGCAGGAAGGCACCGTCGCGGAAACGGCACCGATGATGAGGTTCACCGATTCCGAGCTGGCCCGGTCGATGTCTGTCGAGGATCAGGCCCGGCGAACACGGCTACTGGAAGCGCTGAAGAAAGTCCCGAAACCGCTGCCTCTGCCGATGACGATGGCCCTGCAAAACAAGAGCGGGCCGCCGCCCAGGACGTTCGTGCTGGCTCGAGGTGACTTCAATCATCCGGAGGAGGAAATGAGGCCGGGTTTTCCAGCCGTGCTCGCTGGGCGCGGACTTGAACCGGCGGCGCAGGCGGAATCTCAAGGATCCCGGATTCAGAGGCTCGCCGCGCACCAGCCGCGGACCGCGCTGGCCCACTGGATCGCATCCACGGAGAACCCGCTGACCGCCCGCGTGATGGTCAACCGCATCTGGCAGCATCATTTTGGCCGCGGCCTGGTCTCAACGCCGAGCGACTTCGGCACTCGTGGTGCAGTCCCAACCCATCCGGAGTTGCTCGACTGGCTGGCCCGCGAGTTCGTCGCGCGTGCCTGGAGCGTGAAGGCCATGCACAAGCTTA
This sequence comes from Verrucomicrobiota bacterium, assembly GCA_016871495.1. Taxonomy (NCBI): domain Bacteria; kingdom Pseudomonadati; phylum Verrucomicrobiota; species Verrucomicrobiota bacterium. Next base: position 5,001 of record VHDF01000133.1, read on the forward strand.
TCCTGCTGTCCTCCACCTATCAGCAGTCGAGTCACGCCTCGTCTGAAACCCTCGCCCGCGATCCGGACAATAGGCTCTTCTCCCGCCAAAACCGTCGGCGTCTCGAAGGCGAAGCCGTGCGTGACAGCCTCCTCGCGATCAGTGGACGGCTCAACCGGCACAAGGGTGGACCGGGAGTTTCGCCCCCGATTCCCGCCGACCTCGCGAGATCCTCCAAGAGTTGGACGACCAGCACGGACCTCGCCCATCACACGCGCCGGAGCATCTACATCCTGGCGCGGCGCAATCTGCGCTTCCCTTTCCTGGAAGTCTTCGATGCCCCGGACAGCAATTTGAGCTGTCCTGAGCGCGGAAGCAGCACGACCGCGCCTCAAGCGCTGACTCTGCTCAACTCGGACGAGGCGATGGAGGCCGCGAGGGCGGCGGCGCGGCGGTTGTTGCACGAGGCTCCGACCGCGGAGACGCGTGTCGCGCTGGCATTCCGACTTGTGCTTGGACGGCGGCCCACAGCGCAGGAGCAGGGGATGGTGGGAGATTTCCTCAAGTCATCGAGTCGCCGAAGCTCGGAAGTTCCTGCTCCGAACAGCGAGATCCGCGCTGCGGACTCCGGAGTCACCGAGGCGGCCTGGGCCGAACTCTGCCGCGCGCTGTTTAACCTGAACGCCTTTGTTTATGTCGATTGACACCGGTTGGTCCTGCCTGGGCCCGAGCGGGACCGGTCCACGGCCTGCTTCACGCCGCGATTTTCTACGCCGTGCCGGCGGCGGCTTCGGCCTGCTCGCGCTGGCATCCCTGCTCGACCGCGATGGACTCCTGGCCGCGGACGCCACCGGGAGTCCCTCCTCCCCGAGAACCCAGCCGCTCGATTCGCGTTCGCCCCACTTCACGCCGCGCGCCCGCCGCGTGATTTTCCTCTTCATGTCCGGCGGTCCGAGCCACGTCGATTTGTTCGATCCAAAGCCCGAGTTGATTCGCCTCGCGGGCCAGCCGATTCCCGAATCGTTCGGCACCTTCAAGACGAGGCGCAACGTGGCCAGGAATCATCTGCTGCCGCCCCTGCGTCCGTTTCACGCGCACGGACAATCGGGCATGGAAGTCTCGGATTTTCTCCCGCATCTCGCGGAGCACGTCGATGACCTCTGCCTGCTGCGCGGTTGTCACGGCGACAGCGTGACGCATCCGGAGTCGGTCTATTTGATGAACACCGGCTCGATCCTCATGGGCCGCGGCAGCCTCGGCGCCTGGGCGTCCTACGGACTGGGGACTGAGAACCAGAACCTGCCGGCATTCGTGGTGCTGCCCGATCCCGGAGGCTGGCCAAAAGGCGGGGCACCCGCGTGGGGCCATGGTTTTTTGCCGGCGACGTGTCAAGGCACCCTTCTGCGTGGGGGCGATTCGCCCATGCTCGATCTCAACAGGCCGCCCGGTGTTTCTGCCGAACAGCAACGCGCGACGGTGGATTTTGTCAACGCCTTGAACCGCGAGCATCTGCGTTCCGGAGAATTCAATCCGGAGTTAGGCGCGCGCATTGCCGCTTACGAACTGGCCTTTCGCATGCAGAGCCATGCGCCGGAGGTTATAGACCTTGCGCGGGAGAGTCCGGCGACACGGCGGCTGTACGGTCTCGACCGTCAGGTGACGGCCGAGTTCGGCACGCGCTGTCTTCTCGCCCGGCGCCTCGTGGAAGCCGGCGTGCGTTTCGTGCAGGTGTATTGCGGGGATACCCACGGCTGGGATGGCCACTCTCGAATGGAGGAGAATCACTCGAGGCTTTGCGCGCAAAGCGACCTGCCGATTGCGGGACTGCTGAAGGATCTCAAGGCGCGCGGCCTGCTCGATTCGACCCTGGTCATTTGGGGGGGTGAATTCGGCCGGATGCCGATGAGCGAAGGCAGCGACGGTCGCGACCACAACCCGCATGGTTTCAGCATGTGGCTGGCGGGCGGCGGTGTGAAGGGCGGGCAAACCCTTGGTGCGACGGACGCGGTGGGTTTGCGGGCCGCGGAGGACAAGGCGCATGTTCATGACATTCACGCGACGATTCTGCACTTGCTCGGTTTTGACCACGAACGGCTGACCTTTCGTCACAACAGTCGTGACGAACGCTTGACCGATGTGGCCGGCAAGGTCATCGGCCGGGTTCTGGCCTGAAGTCGCCGCGCCAGGTAGGAAGGCACATGGTCTTCATCGACCGCGGTGCTTAAAGTCTCAAACATTGTGCAAGGAACTGTCGTGCCGTAATGGATGAGCGGCATGAAAACTTCACCCCGCGTCTCAATGCGGAAGTTCTCCGTCGTGTGACCCGCAGCAACAATCGGTGTGGCGACTTCGACGACCAACGGCGCCCGGCTCGGATTCTGGCATCCGAGAACCAGAATCTCTCTGCAAGAATCGTCTGCGCTCTGCTCTCTCCAAACCTCTGCGACCTTAGCGTCCTTTGCGTGAGAAACCTCATCTGCCTCGGCAAAGGTCGCAGAGTGCGCAGAGGAAGAACCGTGCCCAGCATGAACATCGCATGACGAGCTTTCCCGGTCCGTCCGCCGATCGCGAACGATCGAGTCGTCTTGGAGGTTGCACCACTCTGCCGACCCGATCGGAATGCCAAGAACTGGCCCAGCGTCCAGTTGGAACGTATCGCGGAACTGAACCGTCCGTGATGCGATGCCCTCGACGTTCTCTCTGCGCGAGGAAAAGCAAGAGGCCTCACACCCAGCCCGCGACGAAGCACATTGGAAACCAGCGTGATCTCGAACCGGCAAAGCGGAAGCACGATGGTCGAGATCCTCGAGAAATCCTGAATCGTTCGAGCTGAGTTGTTCCCGTGGATGGACGGCTCTCGCGGAGGCACAGCGACGCGGAGAAGAGGCATCAGAGGCCTGTCTCATTCACGGGGTCACCGGTTTAAGCATGCTTCCCCATCTCTGTGCCTTCGTGCCTACGTGAGAGCCCCTTCCGTTCAGTCTGACATCTCGAATTGGGAGTTGGGACAGGATGAACAAGATGAACAGGATTCGGACTCTTCCATCCTGTCTATCCTGATCATCCTGTCCAATCTGCTATCCGGCTCGATTCACTTCCGAAGAAAGATTCAGCGCCGCTCCAGACGCGATGAGAGAGCCTTTCCGAGATCGACAATGACACCCCTCCCGTGTGCGGCATGAGCACGATGAAACCGGCGCTGAAGACAAGACCAGCGGGCCGGAACGGCGGAGTGTCGTCCAAGACTGGGAAAAGAGCCCGTTTCGGGTTAAGAGCCTGTTTGGAAATTGGGCGAGGTCCTGCGGCGAGAGATTTTGGGGGCGGCCAAGGCGGCGAGGCCGGAGCATCCCCGCAGCGGGCTGTGAGGACCGAGCCAACGCGGGCCGCCGCCAAAAGATCCGCCGCCCGGAGGGTTTTCGCGGAAGAGGCCCGCTGGCTTCGTTCCTCGTCGGTCACAGGGCGCTGGCGGCCATGCTCCCTCCTCGCGTCTCGCCATCGGGCCTCTTCCGCGAAAACAGGACCCCGCCGAATTTCCAATCAGGCTCTAAAGGAAGGGCGGCTCGATGATCGAATGGAACAGAATACCGGATGCTGACATCGGGGGAACGTCATCGCATCGTAAGCGGTAAGCGGGGCGCATCTGTTCGGAGGGACTGGGGATGGGTTATGGTGAGGGCATGAAGAGCGATCCTGGTGGAGTTTCGGCGAGC
>VHDF01000134.1 GCA_016871495.1 Verrucomicrobiota bacterium
GCCTGGGTTTCGGGCTGGCTCGATTACAGCGCTTCCACGCGGGACAACACCAACATTCTGGATTTGCTTGACCCGAAGCGTTCGCGATTCGCGCCGTATCTTCCGAGCGCGGAGGTGTATAAATGCCCGGCCGATTTCAGCTATGTTACGATCGGAGGCAAGCGGCATTCCCGCATTCGCAGCATGGGCATGAGCCAGGCGATGGGTGGTCCAGGCGGTTGGCTGCCGGGCGATTACAACGAATCGCAGCGCACCTGGAAAGTGTATTACAAGACATCCGATTTTCAGACGGCAGGCGCCTCGATGCTTTATGTGTTACTGGACGAGCATCCCGACAGCATCAACGCCGGCGGCTTCGCCAACATGATGATCGACGCTCCGGCTCGGGCCAAGATTATCGATTATCCCGCAAGTTATCACAACGGCGCCGCGGGCCTCTCCTTCGCGGATGGCCACACGGAGATCAAGAAATGGCTCGATCCTCGCACCGTGGTAAAGGTTCGTTTCAGTGCCATGCCGCTCAATGTAGGTTCCGCCAACAACAAGGATATGATTTGGTTGTCCGACCGAACCACGGTCCGGGCCAACTGAACGTCTTGCCTGAATCGCGAGCGCGGTTCGGCGGCAAATCACCGTCGTCGTCAAGGACGAGCTCTGAGAGGTCGAACCTCGATTCGAAAGCGCGGATTGTTTTTTGAGCGCGCGGCGGTTTGAATTCAACGATGGCCTCCAAGTCCAAGACCGCCCCGTTCACGGTGAGGGAGTTTTATGAAACCCACCGCGAGGCGCTTGGGATGAATCTGCTGACCAGCGAGGCGGGACTGGGCCGTCCGATTCGGGAAGCGACGGTGAACCGGCCCGGATTGTTGCTTGCGGATTTCACCCAGTATTTTGCCCCTCGCCGGGTCCAGGTGATGGGCAACGCGGAAGTGTATTTTCTCAAGTCCCTGCCGGAGTCCGAACGCTGGCGGCGAGTCGAATACTTCCTCAGCCAAAAAATCCCCTGCGTCGTTTTTTCGCGCCATCTGCGTCCGGGCGCCCCTTTCTTGAAACGGGCCGAAGCGGCGGGGGTGCCGGTTTTTTCTTCTCCCCTCATCACCATGCGCTTCATCAACAAGGCGACCTTCGCCCTGGAGCAGAAATTCGCGCCGCGGGAAACGTTCATGGGCAGCATGGTGGATATCCTCGGCACCGGAGTGATCGTCCGCGGGGAATCCGGCATCGGCAAAAGCGAGTGCGTGCTGGCCTTGATCGAGCGCGGATATTCCCTGGTGGCGGACGACATCACCCTGGTGAGCTTGCTGGACGAGCGCGAAGTGATAGGCACCAGCAAACCGTTGACGAAAGATCACATGGAGGTGCGCGGCATCGGGATTATCAACGTGGCGCGCATGTTCGGTGTCCGCAGCATTCGTGCCGACAAGCGCGTGGATTTGGTGGTGACGTTGAAGGCTTGGGACGACGTTCCGGACGTGGACCGGCTTGGCATCGAGCAGGAGTTTCTGAAGATTCTGGGCATCGACATTCCCCACATCACGATCCCCGTTCGTCCCGGCCGGGACTTGGCGCGGCTGGTGGAAGTTGCGGCGCTGCAAGCCAAGCTCAAAGCCAGCGGCTACAACCCCGCCCAGGAGCTCAACGAGCGCCTGCTCGCCCAGATGGCGCCGCCGGTGGTTTCCCAGGAAGGCAAGTAGCCGTCGCTGACTCAAGTCAAAGCCTCAGTCCTTGAGCTCGCCGGTCTTGAGATCGATGCGAATGCCCCACAAGTTCAGATACGAACGGATCACGCAAGCGGGCAAACCGTTTTGCGCGTGAAGTTTTGCAAGGGGGGCATAAAGCGTCCACGCCATCGACGACATCTGGAACGGCCCGCCTGACCATTTCATCACCGGGCCAAACGAAAGCACGTACCCCGCAAACAGGGTGCCCGCGACCACAAAGCATTTCCAGCCCAGACCCGGCCTCTGGAAAGGACCTCGCTGGACGTTAGGCGGGTTGAAGGTTGTTGATTCCGGAGAGGCGCTTATCTCGAATGGATCGGCAGAAATGGAGGCCTGTAAAAGCCCAAGTGAAAAATACTCCGCAGTGCGGAAAAACATGGAGCCCAGCAGATCCATCTGAGATGACACCCTGCAAATGCTTCACTCATCGATGGCGCGCGGTCTCGGACCTGGCAGCCGCCGAAAAGTGGCAGAAGACTGCCGCACTCCAGCACGCTTCGCGACCGAGAGGCCGCCGGAGCGTCCGGCAGGTCTTGGACTGCGCCAGTCCTCTGGCGCTTTGGCGTCGCGTGTCGTGACGGGAATCGGGTTGACCATAACCCGGTCGAACGTGGGAGGAGCGTTCAACCTTGCCGCAACAATATTTCGTCTCTCTCAGGGTCTTGGTCAGCAAGCCTCGATAAAGAAATTGAGTTTTCGGATTCGCACGGGTCATGGTGGGATGTTGATTCCACTTATGAATGGGTCCCACTTCGCCTCCCTTTGGTCCTCAAGCCCTTTCCGCATCCTTTCCGCCGCCGTGTGTCTGGGCGTGCTGCTCGCGGTGGTCGGGCCGCTGCAGGCCGACGATCCCTTCGCCGAAGGCGTGCGGACGACGGATCCGCTGACACCCGAGGAGCAGCAGAAGCGGTTCAAATTGCCGCCCGGTTTCGAGATTCAGCTGGTCGCGGCGGAACCCCAGATTCGCAAGCCCATGAACCTCGCCTTCGACGGGAAAGGCCGATTGTGGGTTTCCGAATCGAGGGAGTATCCGTTCGCCGCCCCGCTCGACAAGCCGGCCCGGGACAGCATCCGCGTGTTCTCCGATTTCGACGACAATGGACGCGCTCGAAAAATGACCGTGTTCGCAGACGGCCTCAACATTCCCATCGGCCTTTATCCTTACGGCGAGGGCGTCATCGCCTGGAGCATTCCTCATGTCTGGTATTTTCGGGACACCGATGGCGACGGCCAAGCCGACCGGCGTGACCCGTTGTTCGGTCCGCTCGGGTTCGAACGCGACACCCACGGGAACATCGCCTCTTTCAAACGAGGATTCGACGGATGGCTTTACGGCACGCATGGATTCAACAACAACACCACGTTCCGGGCGAGGGACGGCAGCACTCTGGTCTTAAACTCCGGCAACACCTACCGGTTCCGGGTGGACGGATCGCGTGTGGAACCCCACACGTGGGGCCAGGTCAACCCTTTCGGAACCGCCTGGGACGATGAGGGAAACCTCTACACGAGCGACTGCCACAGCTCCCCGATGTACCAACTCCTGGCCGGCGGTTTTTATCCCAGTTTTGGCAAGCCTCACGACGGGCTTGGCTTCGCTCCGGCGATGATGGAACACGCGCACGGTTCGACCGCGATCGACGGCATGGTGTATTACGCCGACAATTTGTGGCCGGTGGAATACCAGACCAACGCGTTCGTCGGCAACGTCATGACCAGCCGGGTGAATCGCGACCGTTTGACTTTCACGGGATCCAGTCCGAAGGCGAATGAATTGCCGGATTTCGTCGTCTCCGATGATCCGTGGTTTCGTCCGGTGGACAACCAGCTCGGGCCTGACGGCGCGCTCTACATTGCGGACTTTTACAACCGCATCATCGGTCATTATGAAGTGCCGTTGATGCATCCGGGCCGCGACCGCGAACGGGGTCGCCTCTGGCGCGTGGTTTACCGCGGATCCGACGGGCGGCTTAAGACGCACCGCCGATCCCTCGATCTCGCCAAAGCATCCGCTCCCGAACTCGCGCGCGAGTTGGCCGATGCCAACCTGACGTGGCGCCTGCAAGTCATGAATGAACTGTGCGACCGCTTCGGTTCTTCCGCCATCGAACCCGTCCGGCGCGTGCTGGACGAACCGGACGCCCACGCCCGAACCTGGGCTCATGGATTGTGGGTGTTGTCCCGCACCGGGGGCTTGGAACTCTCCCGTTTAACGAGGGCTGCCCGCCACTCCGACCGGCTCGTGCGCGTGCATGCCGCCCGCATTCTCACCGAGATGAAAGATTGGCCTGCGGAAGCGGCCCAACTGGCTCTGGATGGCTTGAAGGACAGCGACGCGCTGGTGCAGCGATGTGCGCTGGAGGCCCTCGGTCGGCATCCCTCGCTTGGTTCGTTTGAAGCCGTTCTGGCGTTTGCCGGGACGATTCCCGCCGCCGACACGCACCTCGTTTATGTGGCGCGCAAATCCATCCGCGACCACCTGTTGGTGGACGCCATCGCCCGATCACTGAATCGAGCGGGCGCGGATCCTTCGAGGATCCGGAGGATTGCCGAAGCGTCGCTGGGTGCAAAGACCGAGGATGGCGGGCGGCTGGCCTTGCAGACGGCTTCGGTGTGGAAGCCCGGCGAGAGGGCATCCCTCATGGAAGCTCTCCGTCATGCGGCGCGATTTGGTCCCGCTTCCGAGCTCGGGTTGATGGCGGAGTTTGCGGCGCGCCAGTTCAGCGCCGATCTTGACGCGGAATGGGAACTGTACCAGATGGTGGATCAAGGATTGAAACAGCGCGGGGGTGCCGTTCCGGAGTCGTTGCGCCAATGGTCGGTGGCTTTGGCCCGGCGCCTGACCCAATCGCTGACGCCGGCCGAGGGCGCTTGGTGGAACGTCCCGCTGCCTGACGCCCTCACGCTCAACAATCCTTGGGGATGGGAGGAACGTGCCTGCTCCGACGGGTCCCGGGCGCGCATGCTTTCCTCCCTGCTTCAGGGTGAATTCCTGACGGGATCCTTGCGATCCAGAGATTTCGAGGCGCCCGCGAAGATTTCCTTCTATCTTGCCGGCCACGACGGCGACCCCGGCAAGTCGTCGCAAGGACGAAACTTTGCGCGGTTGCGGAGGTCGGCGAATCACGAAGAACTCTTTCGCGCGCCCGCACCCCGCAACGACCAGGCGCAGCGTGTCGAGTGGGACTTGTCCCGGGTGCGTGGAGAGAAGCTGTATTTGGAGATCACGGACGGTGACAACGGCGGCGCCTATGCCTGGATTGCCGTGGGACGTGTGGAACCTCCGGTGGCGCCCTGGCCCGCGCAGTCTCCGGCCCAGGTGGCCGCTCGCCAGCAGGTTGTGGCGGACATCGCCCGGGGCGTGGAGGGCTCCGAATTTGACACCACTCTGGAGCGGTGGTTGAACGAGCCCGGCACCGAGATCCTGGCCCGTGCCGCCGTCGCGCAATCCCTCTCCGCAAAGCGATCCCAACCGGCCTTGAGGATTGCCGCGGAAGCGGCGGCGGACAACGCCATGCCCGTCGGCTTCCGGGTTCGCCTGGCGGATGAAGTCCTCAGGCAGAGCGCCGCCAATTTTCAGGATTGGTCGCGCGAGTTTTGGAAATCCGCGCCGCATCGAGCCCAAGTTCGTCTGGCTTCGGCCCTGGCCGGTCATTTTCCTCCCGCCACGATTTTGGGGTTTGCGCAGTCGGGTCAACTGCCCCCTGTGTTGCTGGCGGAAGCCGTCGTGAAAGACCGGTTCCTCGCCCGGGCTACCGATGCGGAGAAACTCTCTTTGCAGGCTTTGACGGCGAAGTTTCCTCCCGTCAACACCGCCCGCGCCCAAATGATCGAATATCGCCGGCGCACCTTCAATCCAGCCACGGCCTCGAAGGAAAGAGGCGCGGAACTCTTCGCTCAGAATTGCAAGGTTTGCCATCGCCTTGGGCAGGACGGAGGGCTGGTGGGACCGCAGTTGGACGGGATCGGACAGCGCGGGCTCGAGCGTTTGCTGGAAGACGTGCTGGACACCAATCGCAATGTGGACCGGGCCTTCCGTTCGCGCGTGGTCGCGCTCAAGGATGGGGAGGTTACCAGCGGACTGTTCCGGCGCGAGGAGGGTGAAGTCGTGGTGCTTGCGGATTCCGCAGGCCGTGAAATCTTGATCTCCAAAGCGCGAATTCAGTCCATGACGGAGACGGAAACATCGCTGATGCCTGACAATTTTGGGGAAGCCTTCCCTGAGGCGGCCCTGGCGGATCTCATGGCTTTTCTCCTCGATCAACGAGAAGCCAGGCACGAGTAGTGAGAGGGTGAACGTGCTTCCGTTCTCCCCGTCTACTTTCGACATGGCCGCCCACACGTTTTAAGGTTCCAGGGCGAAACGGTTGGCCCGCGTATTTCATGCACGGGACGCCCGGTGAGGACACCGGGCCTGCAAACACGGAGGCAGTCGCGATGGTAGGCCGCATGCCCTCACGCGGCACACGGTCGCGGATTCAAGCTCAGTATGAAATATTCGAGTTAGGCCATTGGCCGCGACCGAGGAGGAGGCTGTGATCACAACCCGAGCATTGGCTTCTGGCGGAATGACTCAGCACGCCTTGGCTGGCTGGCTGGGGCGGAATTCGGTTTGATCTAACCCGCATGGCTGAAACTCAATGGGGAACGTTTCCAAACCCAGTCGAGTATGAAATAGGCGGCTTAGAGCCCGAATTCGAAACAGCTTTTCAAAGAAAAAACCGGCGCGCCTTGGGATCCTTCGAAGTGGTCCAGAGGTGGACCAAAATGCCGCCAAGGAGCCCCAGGTTGGCCGCTTGCGAGACCCCGTGCCAGAGGCCGAAAGATCGTCGAGCGGCGGCGATTTCTTCCGTCGTGTTTTGCGGAGAGTAAATCTGACGGTGCAGTTTTCCCATCTTGGGCAACAGCCCGAACGCCCCCGCTGCGGATACCACGAGCATGCCGGAAACGAGTCCGGTGGAAAAGAGGGACAGCGGGCGCCCGGAGTAAAGCCATTCCACGAGCAGGTGAATGAGCGCGATCAACCCGCAGACGAGGTGAAACCAAAGATAGCGTTGCAACACGATTTGGGCGGCGGCACCGGCGTGGGACTTGGGCAGGATACTGGCCATGTCGTCGGAGAAGAATGCCGGACCTGCGCCCAAGGTGAAGAAAACCGCCGCGCCCATCCAGATGGAAGCATTCAACAATCCCGCGAAGCGAAGGAAGGTTAACACGCGGCGACGTTAGCAGAGAGGCACGAGGAAGCAAAGGGGTGAACCACAGGGCTCCCGCGCCCGCGCGCCATGGCTTGAGTGGGACATCCCGGAGCTCGGGGTGTTTGCAGCCCAGGTCGAAATTCTGCGCTGACGCGGCGCGAACGGCGCGGTCCGAGCGGCCTTTGGCGGATGGGTCTGTTCTCCACGGTGCATCCCGAAGCCGTTGTGTGTAGTGTAGCGCAGGCTGCCCAGCCTGCCGTATCGCCGACGGCCCGTCGGCCCGGCGGGTGAAGAACGAGGCCCTTCCATGCTCTCCACGCGCCTGGTTTCCTTCGTCGCCCCGCAGGCTGGGCAGCCTGCGAAACAGCAGACAAGGCTGTCTGCGTTACCACGACAACCCGGCCACCGACAACCTCTGGATGCACCGTGTTCTCCAGGGAACCTGCGACGAGCATTGACCCCGCTGGGTCCGTTGTGGAAAGTCGCGGTGTCATCCTAGCGCAGCATGAAGATTTCCGCAGCCGCATATTTTGGTTATTCCGTCCGCGATACCGCGCAGGCGCGTCCTGGCTGCGAAGAAGTCCTGGGACTTAAACCCGGCGGGCTCGATCAGGAGAGTTCACACATGACAGGCAAGTTTTGGGTATGAAATGTCATTGGCAAGGCGTCTTCCCCGCCGTCACGACGCAGATGCGCAAAGACGGCTCGCTCGATCTCGAAGCCACCGCGCGGCATCTTGAAGCCTTGGTCGAGTCGGGCGTGACCGGACTCATTCTCTGCGGATCCCTGGGCGAAAATCAGACGTTGTCGCATGAGGAGAAACTTTCGGTTATCCGTCTCGGACTGGAGACGGCCCGCGGCCGGGTGCCGGTGCTCAGCGGCGTGGCCGAAAGCAGCACTCGCGAGTCGATTCGCTATGTTCAAGCGTGCGAAGCCCTGGGGGCCGACGGCGTCATGCTGATGCCGGCCATGCTCTATCGCGGTGATGAAAGGGAGATCCTCGCCTATTTTCGAGCGGTGGCGAAATCGACGGAGCTGCCGATCATGGTTTACAACAACCCGATCAGCTACGCGAACGACATCACGCCCGAAATGTTTGCCAGGCTGGCGGACACGCCGAACCTGGTGGCCCTGAAGGAGAGCTCGGGCAACGTGCGGCGCATCACGGATCTGCACAACACAGTGGGCGGACGCTACCGGATTTTCACGGGGGTGGACGACTTGGTTCTCGAAAGCGCGATCCTCGGCATCGATGGCTGGGTGGCTGGCACCGGCATTGCGTTTCCGGCGGAGAACCAGCGGCTCTGGGATTTGACGAGATCGGGCGATTGGGACGGGGCCCGCAAACTCTACCGATGGTTTACACCCCTCCTGCATCTGGATGTGCATGTCAAATTCGTCCAGTACATCAAGCTCGCCTTGCAGGAGACCGGCTTGGGCC
>VHDF01000135.1 GCA_016871495.1 Verrucomicrobiota bacterium
TTCGTCGTGTTTTTCTCAATGGGCCACGGAATGGGCGATGCCCACGGCGACGGAATCCCGCCTTCAATCCCAAAGGGATTGTGTCCTCCAGCCCAAGGTTGCGAGGAACGAGCTACCTTGGGTTGCCCAGCCTGCCGTATCGCCGACAGCCCGTCGGCCCGGCGGGTGAAGAATAAGGCCCTTCCATGTTCTCCACCCGCCTGGCCCGGATCATTCATCCTGAGCTTGAATCCGCGACCGTGTGCCGCGTGAGGGCACGCGGCCTACAATCGCGCCTGCCTCTGTGTTTGTAGGCCCGGTGTCATCACCGGGCGTCCCGTGCATAAAACATGCGGCCTGGTTTCCTTCGTCGGCACGCAGGCTGGGCAGCCTGCGCCACAGCAGACCGGGCTGTCTGCGTGACCACGACAACCCGGTTACCAACAACCTCTGGATGCACCACCCCATCCGGAATCTCCAGGTCGAGGCTTGCCAAGCGGCCTGGTTTGGGATAGGGGGTGGAGCATGGAATCCCTCGTCGTGGCGCGTCCGGTCCGGTCCTCTGCGTCCGGGTTCACCTTGATCGAGTTGCTGGTGGTGATCGCGATCATCGCGATTCTGGCCAGCATGCTGCTGCCCACGCTGGCGCGCGCGAAATACACGGGCATGAGAACGACCTGCGTGAACAACGTGCGCCAGCAGTATCTGTCGCAGATCATGTATGCGGACGATTTCCGGGGCAAATTCGCGCCGCACGCGGATGCCAGTCCGGATTACCATCGCACGGGCGGGAATCCGTCGAGCATCGTGACCTTGATGCGGGGAACGTACGTGCCGAACACGCAGATTTTCATTTGTCCGATCACGCGCCTTTCATTCGGCAAGGTGTGGTTGAACTATGCCAGCAGCGCCAATTTCGCGGACAAGAACACCAAGGATTACGGCGGGTGGGACACACCGGCGGGCAACGTCTACACGCCTTACATGTGGTTGGCGAATTACACGGCGACCCCCGCCATGAAGTTTTTGTCTGCCGACGGCAAGGTGAGTTCGAATCCGGACGACAACGAGCCGGCCTGGCCGGCGAACACCTCGGAGGCGGACAGCCGCCGGGCATTCATCACCCATCGCATCAGCGACACGCCCGGTGCGCGCTGGGACGTGGGGCATTTGGGCAAGATGGCGGTGGCGCAGAGCGCGCCGTTGTTGTCGTGGTCGGTGACGCCGGATCAGCCGGTTGGCCAGGCGGACGGCAGTGTGATTGTGAGGAAGAAGAGCCTGATTCGAGCGAGGGCGATGGGCGGGCCTTCGGCGGACACGCGGTATTTGTATTGAGGTCTTGGGCGGCGGGGTCATTGTGCCGATGATTTTCTTGGGTTTTTGCGGTTCGAAGGCTTGACACTCAAAGGCTGGAGGGGCACAAAGATTGCTGAATAGCCCTTCAACCGTCGTTCGCGCTGCGAATGGCAGAAAGGTTTCCGATCATGCTGACGATATCAGGTTCATCTCATCGGTTTTGCGACGGGTTCAGCCGCCGCAATTTTCTTCGCATCGGCGCGCTGGGGTTGGGCGGGCTTTCTCTTCCGCAACTCCTTCAGGCGGAATCACAAAGCGGGATTCGCCGATCGCACAAAGCGGTCATCATGATTTTCCTTCCGGGCGGTCCGTCGCATCAGGACATGTTTGATTTGAAGATGGATGCGCCGATGGAGATCCGGGGCGAGTTCAAACCGATCTCGACCAGCGTGCCTGGGATTCAAATTTGCGAACATCTGCCCAAGCTTGCCAAGGTCATCGACAAGACGGTGATCATTCGGTCCGTTGTCGGTGCCACTGGGGATCATTACGCGGTGCAGTGTTTGACAGGCCGAAGCCACAAGCAGATGCCGGCGGGAGGCTGGCCGAGCATGGGGTCCGTCCTTTCCAAGCTCGAAGGCTCGACGAATGGCACGGTTCCGCCTTTCGTGGGGTTATCGCCCAAGATGGGTCACGTGCCGTGGGCCGATGCGGGCACGGCGGGTTTTTTGGGGGTGTCCCACGCGCCGTTCAAGCCTGAGGGTGCTGGCAAGACGGACATGGTCTTGAACGGTGTGACGCTGGACCGTTTGGGCGACCGCCGCAAGTTGCTCGCCAGTTTCGATCAATTCAGGAGGGACGTTGATGCCACGGGGTTGATGAACGGCCTGGATTCGTTCAACGAGCAGGCGTTTGGCATGCTGACGTCGAGCCGGTTGATGGAGGCGCTGGATGTGGAGCGCGAGGACAAGAAGATTCGTGATTGGTATGGCAAGGGGGATCCGAAGAACCGCGATGATGGCGGGCCCAAGTTGATGGAGCATTTCCTCGTGGCCCGCCGTTTGGTCGAGGCGGGCGCGCGCTGTGTCACTTTGGCGTTTAGCCGATGGGATCATCACGGGGACAACTTCGGAGCGTTGCGTCAGGATTTGCCTTTGCTGGATCAAGGTTTGACGGCGTTGATCGAGGACGTGCATCAGCGCGGGCTGGACAAGGATGTTTCCATCGTGGTGTGGGGCGAGTTCGGTCGCACGCCGATCATCAACAAGGATGGGGGGCGCGATCACTGGCCTCGCGTTTCGTGTGGATTGCTGGCGGGCGGCGGGATCAAGACGGGCCAAGTGATTGGAGCCACCGACCGGCTGGGCGGAGAAGCCACGGAACGTCCCGTGCAGTTTGGCGATGTGTTCGCGACGTTGTATCGGAACTTGGGCATCGACGTGACCAAGACGACGATCACGGATCTGACGGGACGGCCTCAATATCTGGTGGATCCCGGCTGCGAACCCTTGCGCGAGGTGATTTGAGCCGTATCGGAGCTTAAACGATGCTGAAGATTCCCGGGAGAGCCTTTCGATATTGCGACGGCGTAAGCCGCCGGAGTTTTCTGACGATTGGCACTCTGGGCATGGGCGGGCTGGCATTGCCCCAGCTCTTGGAGGCCGAGGCGACGTCGGGGGTTGGGAAGTCCGACAAGTCCATCATCATGATCTACCTTCCGGGCGGGCCGCCGCATCAGGATTTGGTGGATTTGAAAATGGATGCTCCGTCGGAGATCCGGGGGCCGTTTCGTCCGATCGCGACCAACGTCGGTGGGATCCAGATCAGCGAGCTTCTTCCGCAAATGGCTCGGGTCATGGACAAGATGACGTTGATTCGGTCCATGTCGGATGCGGTGGACGATCATTCGAACTTTCATTGTTTCACCGGACGGAAGAAGCGCAATCAACCGCCGGGGGGCTGGCCGGCTTTCGGTTCGGTCGTTTCCAAATTGATGGGGTCGAAACATCCCGCGCTGCCGCCATTCATCGGGATGGAGCCGCGCATGCAGCATCGTCCTTACAATGAGGCGACCCCCGGATTTTTGGGGCCGGGACATCAGTCGTTCCGTCCCGAAGGCCAGGGGAAGTCCGACATGGTGTTGCAAGGAGTCACCTTGGACCGGCTGGAAGATCGCAGGACCTTGCTCTCGAGCTTCGACCGGCTTCGCCATGAACTGGACACGAGCGGGATGATGGAAGGTTTGGACGTTTTCAAGCAGCAGGCGTTCGGGGTTTTGACTCGGAATAGTTTGGTGGAGGCTTTGGACCTGAGCCGGGAGTCCGAGAAGATACGAGAGCGGTACGGGAAGGGAGACGAGCGGGTGCACGGGGACGCGGCCCCGATGTTGAACCAGCAATTTTTGGCGGCCCGGCGTTTGGTGGAGCGCGGAGCTCGGGTGGTGACCGTGGCTTACGGATTTTGGGATTATCACGGGGCAAACCACGAGAACGCGCGCAAGGACGCGCCGCTTTTGGACCAAGGGGTGTCCGCGTTGATCGAGGATCTTTACGAGCGGGGACTGGACAGGAACGTGGCGGTCGTCATCTGGGGAGAATTCGGGAGAACGCCCACGGTGAACAGCGGGGGCGGGCGTGATCATTGGCCGAGAGCTTCGTTCACCTTGCTTTCCGGCGGTGGATTCAAGACCGGGCAAGTGATTGGATCCACGGATCGGTTGGGGGGCGAGCCGGATTCGCGTCCGGTTCGATTCGGGGAGGTATTCGCTTCGCTTTACCATCACATGGGCATTGATGTGGCGACGACCACCGTCCAGGACTTGGCGGGGCGTCCGCAGTATTTGGTGGATGACGGGTGCGCTCCATTGCCGGAGTTGGTGGGGTGAAAATGAGCGGCGAGAACGAAATAGAAAGGGCACCACGTATGAAGCCACGAATGGGGAAGGAAGAAGGAGCCGGGATGCGGCCTTCTCGCGTCATGCAAAGGAAGGCTCGCGGGATAGTGCGGTGGCCATTGGCGCTCGGTTTGCTGGGGTTGATTGCAGGGATGGAGTGGGCTTGGGGTGTGGCCGTGTTGCGCATCGAGTCGGGAAGGAACGGCGAGGCCGGAGGGCCGTTGATTTTGAACGGGCGGGAGGCTCGGTGGCAACTGCTGGCGGCGAAGTCGGATTCTGGAGGAGGCGACGCAGACGCAACGCACGAAGTCCAGTGGAGTGTGGAACCGAAGGGCGTGGTCGATTTGAGCCGGGAAGGCATGCTGGTGGCGAAGTCGAACGGGAAAGCCAAAGTTCGAGGCGTCTTGGAAGGAGGATCCGGCGCGGAACTTGAAGTCGAAGTGCGCGGCGCGGAGGCGCAGCCGCTGGTGAGTTTCGCGAATCAAATCGTGCCCATCTTCACCAAGGCGGGTTGCAATGGGGGCGGCTGCCATGGAAAGGCGAGCGGCCAGAATGGATTCAGACTTTCGTTGCTGGGATTCGAGCCGGAGGAGGACTACGAACATTTGGTGAAGGAAGCTCGCGGGAGACGATTGTTTCCAGCGGCGCCGGAGCGGAGTTTGCTGTTGTTGAAGGCTATTGGCGAGATGCCGCATGGGGGAGGCAAGCGGCTTGAGCCCGGGACGCAGGATTATGAATGGATCCGCCGATGGATTCAGCAAGGCATGCCGCCTGGGAGCGCCCAGGACCCGACGGTGGTGGGCATTGAGGTTTTCCCCAAGCAAAGGAATCTGAAGCGCGAAGCCTCGCAGCAGTTGCGGGTGCTGGCCCGTTACAGCAACGGGGTGGTCGAGGACGTGACCCACAGCGCGTTGTTCGAGGCGAACGACAAGGAGATGGCCAAAGTGGACGAACGCGGCCACGTGCAGGTCTTCAAGCAACCCGGCACGGTGGCAATCATGGTGCGTTACCAGACGCAAGTGGCGGTGTTTCAGGGTTTGGTGCCGCTGGGGGCGCCGCTGGGCAAGCTGCCGCCGGAACGGAATCTGGTTGATCAGCATGTATTCAAGCGGTTGAAGGAACTGGGATTGCCGCCCTCCACCATCGCGGATGACGCGGTGTTTTTGCGGCGGTCCGCCCTGGACATTGCGGGGCGGATTCCGACGAAGTCTGAATCCGAAGCATTTTTGGCGGACCGGTCACCGGACAAGCGGGATCGCTGGGTGGACCGGTTGCTGGAGAGTCCCGATTATGCGGAGCTTTTTGCCAACAAATGGGCGGCGTTATTGAGGAATAAGCGGGGCGCGCCGACGCATGCGCGCGGCACGTTCGCTTTTCACGCGTGGATACGGGACGGGTTGATGGAGAACAAGCCGTACGATCGCATGGTGCGCGAGGTGTTGACGGCATCCGGGAGCATTGAGGATCAACCGCCGGTGGCTTGGTACCGGCAGGTGCGGGACACGACGGCGCAGCTTGAGGATACCGCGCAGCTTTTTATGGGACTGCGCCTGCAATGCGCCCAGTGCCATCATCATCCCTACGAGAAGTGGAGCCAGCATGACTATTACAGCCTGGCGGCCTTTTATTCGAGGGTGGGTCGCAAGTCGGGCAATGCTCCCGGTGAAGAAATGATCGTGCATCGGCGAGGGGCGGCGGAGGCGATCAACAAGAAGACCAAGAAGTCCGTGAAACCGGCCGGCTTGGGTGAGTCGCCCTTGAACGTGGCGCCGGACGAGGACCCGCGCGAGGCGCTGGCGGGCTGGTTGACGGACCACAAGAATCCGTTCTTTGCCAAGTCGCTGGTGAATCGTTACTGGAAGCATTTCTTCAATCGCGGCCTGGTCGATCCGGAGGATGACATGCGCGAGACGAATCCGCCTTCGAATCCCGAATTGTTGGAAGGACTCGCGAATCATTTCGTTTCCACCGGGTATGACTTGAAGTCGCTCGTTCGATTGATTGCGACATCGAGCGCGTATCAATTGAGCGCGGAGCCGAACGAGCAGAATGGTTCGGACCGGCAGAACTTTTCGCGCTATTATCCGAAGCGCCTGCCCGCGGAGGTTTTGTTTGACGCGGTGCATGAGGTGGCGGGTGTGCCGCATCGGTTCGAGGGATTGCCGGAAGGCATGCGGGCGGTGGCGTTGCCGGACAACAGCTTCAATGCCAGCACTTACTTTCTGAGTGTCTTCGGGCGTCCGGAATCGTCGAGCGCGTGCGAATGCGAGCGCTCGCAGGACGCGAGCCTGGCGCAGTCGCTGCATTTGCTGAACTCCAAGGAGCTGCAGGAAAGAATCGCCTCGGAAAAAGGCCGGGCTGCGAAGCTGGGGGCGGATCAAACCCGGTCGGATCCGGCCAAGATTCAAGAGCTTTATCAAACCGCGTTTTCGCGGCCACCCTTGCCGGACGAGTTGGCGGCGGCCCAGGGATACCTGGATCGCAAGACCGCCGGGAAGACCGGGGCGGAATTGGCGGCCGCCCGCAGGCAGGCTTTCGAAGACATGGTGTGGGCTTGTCTGAACACCAAAGAATTCCTCTTCAATCACTGAGTGAGGGCGGCGGTCTTGAGATGTTGGTTGCTCGGGTTGGGCTTGGCGCTCGAGGCTGGCGCGGAGCTCCCGGTGGCGCGGTTGTGGACGGTTTTTCCGCCGGGCGGGCAGAGCGGTAAAGAGCAGGAAGTCTCGGTGCAGGGAGTGGATTTGGATTGGCCAGAGACCCTCCGTTTTTCTCATCCCGGCATGACCGCCCAAGTGAAGTCCGGATCGGAGGAGGATCGCCAGAATCTGAGAGACTTCGTGGTGAAGATAGGCCCCGACGTGCCGGAAGGCGTTTACGAGGTCCGGGTGCTGAGCCGCTTCGGCATCTCCAATGCGCGTCCGTTCGCCGTGGGCCGGTGGCCCGGGATCGTCCTAGCCGGTGAGGAAGGCAGGACGGGCAAGCCGAAGCAAGTCTCCGTGAACAGTTGGGTGCATGGTCGTGTTCCCGCGAGTGACCGGTTGGAGTTGCACTGGACCAACGCTCCGAAGGGTGAGATCGAGTTCGTCTGTCAGGCGGCGACGTTGGATTCCAAGCTGGAGCCGGTCATGATCGCGAGTGACGGTCAGGGTCGCGAGTTGGGGCGGAGCCGGCGAGGCGGGCATTTGAAGTTGCGGTTGGAAGAAGCACAGGAAGTCAGGTTGGTACTGCATGACCGGACATTTCGAGGTGGGGACGAGTATTATTTCCGCTTGAGCGCAGGAGCACCCGGGTATCAAGCCCTGGCTTTTCCGCCGGTGCTGACGGCGGGGCAAAGTCCGGAGGTGTTTCCGCGATGGCGCGGGGAGTACGATTCCAACAAAGTGTTGAACATCGGAAAGCCATCCAGGGGGGTGCCGGGAATCCTGGCCGGAGGTCGATCCTTGAGCGCGTTGGGGTTGGAGACGCTGGGCGTGGAATGGCCGGAGGCGGGGGTGGGAGGATGGGTTGGGGCGACGGATTTGAAGGTGATATTGGATGAGTCGCGTCCGGAAAGCCCCCAGAAAATTCCGCCACCCTGTAACGTCGCGGGTCGATTCGAGCGAGGCCGGAGAACCAGCGTGTTCGAGTTCGAAGTGAAGAAGGGCCAGTCGTTCGAATTGGAAGTATTCTCGCATCGGCTCGGCCAAAGCACGGATCCCCACCTTCTCGTGCAACATTTGAGCGGGGAGGGAAAGGTGACGGAAGAACGTGAATTTGCGGATCAGGAACAGAACCTGGGCGGACACGAATTCAACACGGCGACGCGCGATCCTCACGGCAAAGTCGAGGTGAAGGCGGACGGGCGATTGCGGGTGACCCTGTCGGACTTGGCGCGCACAGCAAGTTCGGGGGAGGACCCGTTGTTCTGGTTCAGGGTCGAACAGGAAAAACCGGATTTCGGGGCTTTTGCGGTGCCGGTGGCCCCTGCCCCTCCGAACCGGGATGTGCGGCTGGCCACCGTTTGGTCCACTCATTTACGTCGGGGAGAACGAGTGCCTTTGCAGATTTTTTTGCGCCGTCGTGGGGGCCTTACCAACGCCATACGATTCGAGGCCGAAGGGCTGCC